>NZ_VRYY01000018.1 GCF_015731765.1 Nitratidesulfovibrio oxamicus | reverse complement strand
AGCCCGGCTGCTGGCCTCACCCGCCGTGCAGCAGGCTGTGGAACACGCCATGGGCCGCCGGGCCGCGCGCACCGGGGTGACCCAGGACCGGGTGGTGCGCGAACTGGCCGCCGTGGGGTTCGCCGTGATGACCGACCTGTGCCACTGGTCCGACGAGGGCGTACGACTGCGCGACTCCACGGAACTGACCCGCGCGCAGGCCGCTGCCGTGGCCGAGGTGCGCGAGACATCCAGCGCCCGGACCGCACGTGGCGCGCGAACCGCACATGGCGCACGAACCACGCGCCCCGCGCGCGGCATGGAACACGGCGCGGACGAAGAACAGCCCGAAGTCCCGGTGCGGGGTGGCGTGCAAGTGAAGTTGCATTCCAAGCTCAAGGCCCTGGAAATGCTGGCCCGCCACCTTGGCATGTTCGGGAGCTCCGTCGGCGCCGAAGGGGATGCCCCACCCGGTGGCGACACTCCGCCCGAACTACCGGCGGAACTGCGTGCCCGCATCGATGCGCTGTACCCGCGCCATGGCGCGGATGCCGTCCGCAACAACGGAGCGGATTGCAGAAGGGGCGGCGATGGCGCGAATGATGCGGGCGAAGGGGACGGGGAGGATTATGATGACTTCGAGGATGGCGAGGATATTGAGAATCGGGAAGACAGGGAGGACGATGGCTTTGACGATGGCGGCTGGCAGCCCGAATAAACAAGGCGTACGGCAGGGCCGACGGTCGGCAGGGCCATGGGAAGGCGCGGCGCGCCAACAGGCTGGCCAGCCCTTCTCCCGACGCCAGAACAAGCAGGGATTACAGAGAATATCTGGCACACCGGGGTAATAGCGGGGCCGCATCAGGCAGCACTGGGCCAGCCCGGCCCAACCTGCCGGTACCACATCGGCACCCCGCCGACAGAGCGAGACCGCCCCGCCACATGAACCATGCCCGTGGCGGAAATTTTTCCGTCACGGGCAACCCGGCGGCACCATGCGCACCTTTCGGTCGGGTCCGGCTGCACGGTGCTGGTGCCCCGGAAAAATAATGGAGGGTTGGTGACGGCAGCCGTACCAAAAGTATAGTCGGTCATGCGTCACCGGCGTTCCGCTGGGAGAACGCCGGGCGCAACCGCAAGGAGCGACCCATGAACGAGCCCATGCCCGACGAGGTAACCTGTACCTTCTGCGGACGCAGCTTCGATGCGTCACCAGAGCAACATCAAAGAGAACTGCGCTCCCTGTACGACGAACACTTCTGCCTCGACTGCGCCTGCCACGCCGATCCCGCCATCCTGGCCGTGGTCGGCGAAGACCGCCTGCTGGACCTCATCGAAAACTGGTACGGATAGCGGGACCGCCCGCCAGCCGCAGAACACCGGCCCGCCGCCCGCATTATGACATCCGGGCGCTTACGGGGTCTTTCCGCACGCCCGCAAGGCGCGCGGGCCGGGCACTATCGGCGTGCCCGGCGTGTTCGCAGCGGATTCAGGCCGGATTCAGCGCCGGGACTCCAGGCGCAACCCCACGGGTTCACCCACGCTGGCCAGCAGGCAGGTTATCCGGACGGGACGGGCCACCCCGTCCGGGGTGGTCAGTACGCCGTCCATGCGCAGGATGGTGGACACGTAATGCCCGTCCACCACGCCGTCGTACCGTTCCATGGTGGCGCGCTCGTCGTTGATGAAAGACAGGCTGGAAGGCGAGCCATACTGGCTGGCCAGTTCGATCTGGGCATAGGCAATGCACACGTCCAGATCCTGGTCGGACACTTCCGCACGGGCGGCGGGCGCCATCGCACCCGTCAGCAAGGCGGCCAGGACGACGGTCAATGCGCCAGCCAGCACCGTCACGCGCAGCAGGCGGCCAAGGGCTATTCCCGACGTGCCGAACGGACGGCGCACACGCCCCCATGGATTGGCCTTGCCACTCACGGCAGCGGATGCTGTCAACGGTCGTGCGGGGGTGTCTTGCATGGCGGACTCGCTACGGGGATTTGGTATGCGCGCCTGGCGCTTCCGACCGGGCCCCCGTTGACCACGGACCGGACCTGATGCCCAAGGATGGTGCCGGACCTGCTGCCCGGCAGGCGCGGGGCAGAAACGAGGCCGGATGCATGGGCGCCGCCGGGTTATGCTCGCGCCTGATACGGCCCCATGCCCAGAGGATGGGGCGCCGCCGCGCCCCGGTCAACCCTCCTGTCCACTCCGGTCAACCCGCATTGCAGAAATGCCGGGATGTGCTACTTGCAGATGCCCTCCCGCCTGGCGGACTCCATACCCGTGCAATCCCCGTTGGAGCAGCCCTGGGCGAAGTCCGCGCAGGCAGCGGCGTTCTCGTCTTCCGCAAGTTCCACTGCCGCCCGGTAGTTCCATGCTCGGTGCTGGGAAGAGTCCAGTTCGAGAGACCGCGCAAGGTCCTTGCGGGCGCCCAGTTGATTGCCCATGCGAAAGGCCACCAGGCCCCGCCAGGCGTAGTTTTCCGCCGAAGGATGCTGCCGCACGGCGCGGGTCAGGTCGTCGAACGCTTCGTCCCACAGGCCCATTTCGCTGTAGGCAAGCCCGCGCCGGGCAAAGGCCTGCCAATAGTCGGGCTGGAGTTCGATGGCCTTGTTCAGATAGGCCACGGCCTTTTCCGGTTCGGTGCAGGTTTCGCCGCCCTTCCACAGCACATGGGCCATGGCGAAGTACTTTTCCGCCTCCGGGTTGACCTTTCCGGAAACACCCATGGGGTTGTACGGCTTCAGGGGCTCCTGCGTGGCGCAGCCCGGCAGGGTGGACGCCAGGAGCAGCAGCGTCAGAAGAAACAGCGCGTGCAGCCCAAAAACCCTGGCCGGGGTTGCGGGGCGCACGTCTGAAGCGCCTGCGGCAGGGGCGTTGCGGAACAATGTGAACGGCATGTCCGTCTCCTGTATGGGGGGGCGGGCCCTACGGCCCGGTGGAGATGAGCGGATGGGGGATGGCTGGAAGTAAACCGCCGTACAACGCCACGCCCGCGACGCGCATGGCGGCATTGACGCCCCCGATCGGGGCGTGACCGGCCCGACTGGCCCGACTGGCATGACTGGCATGACTGGGCGCGGGCAACTTCCCCCTGGCCTGTCGCCCAGCCCAGCCGATTCGGCCCGACCGGCCAGGCTGGACTGGCTGGTTTGGCTGGTTTGCCCAACCGCTACCGCCGCAGATACGCGCCCATTCTCCAAAGCGCAAGCGGGGCGGGCCAGCCAGCCCGCCCCGCTCCAAGGGACAATATTTGCGCCTGTGCAGCGCGCGCCTAATACACCACGTTGTACGACATGACTTCCGGTCGGTGGAAATGGAATTCCACGCGCCGGTTCTTGCTGCGGCTTTCGGGAGTGGTGTTGGGTTCCATGGGGCGCGTGTCGGCATAGGCAATGCCGCGCAGTCGGGTGGGCTTGATGCCGCCGCGCTCGATGATGTAGCGCACGGCTGCCGCCGCCCGCGCGCCGGAAAGTTCCCAGTTCGAAGGATACGGGCTGCCCGCGGCCACTTCGCCGCTGTCGCTGTGGCCGCGCACCATCAGGTACAGGTTGTACTCGCGCAGGATCTTGATGACCTCGTCCAGCACCTTGCTGCCTTCCGGCACCAGTTCCGCCGAACCGGCCTTGAACATCACGTCGCTGTTCACCCGCAGCAGCACGCCCACGTCGTCGGCGCTGATGCCGCTGGCGTTCTGCGGAATGGCGTCGGCCATCATCATCTGCTTCAACTTCTGGGCAATGGCGTAGTGCGACTTTTCGGTTTCCGAAACCTTGAAGTCGCGCGTGTCCAACTTGTCCACCCCCTGCACGAAGGGGTTGTTGGCCACCGGCGAAACGTTGCTCGAATCGAACAGGGCCCGCTCGGTAGAGAAGTAGCCCGCCAGCGCCTGCTTGGTCTCCGGCGGGGTCATGTTCAGAATCCACATCAGCAGGAAGAAGGCCATCATCGCCGTCACGAAGTCGGCGTAGGCAACTTTCCATGATCCACCGCCAGCCATGGCGTTCCTCCCCATATGGCGCGCCGTGCGCGGCAGGCGGAACTTCCGCAGCCGGGCGCGCGGTGCGTCAGCTCTTCAGCTTTTCTTCCATCTCGGCAAACGTGGGACGGAAGGTATGCGGAATGGCACGCCGCCCGTATTCCACGGCAATGATCGGCGTGGACCCCCGGATGGCGGCTGCCACCGCCTCCTTGATCACCGCGAAGTACATGTGGTGCTCGTGGTTGGCCTGTTCGATCTTGGCCCCCATGGGGCCGAACACGCCGTAACAGAACAGGATACCGATGAACGTCCCGATCAGCGCGGCCCCGATGTGGTGGCCGAGCACCTCCGGCGGCTCGTTGATCTTGCCCATGGTCAGCACGACGCCGAGCACCGCCGCCACGATCCCCATGCCGGGCAGCGATTCCGCCATGCGGCCGATGGAGTGCGGGGCGATGGATTCTTCCTCGTGCATGGACTTCATGTCCACTTCCATCAGGCTGTCTATTTCGTTGGGGTCGCCGGTGGTCAGGTACACCCGCAACGTGTCGCCGATGAAGTGCACGGTGTGCTTGTCCTTGGCGATGGCGGGGTACTTGTTGAAGATGGAACTGCCCTCCGGCTTTTCGATGTCCTGTTCGATGCTGATCACCCCTTCGCGGTGCATCTTGACGAACAGCGAGTTGAGCAGACCCAGTACATCAAGATACTTGGCCTTGCTCATGCCGGGGTCGCCCAGCACCAGCTTGAGGTTCTTCAGCACGAGTCCCAGCGAATACTTGGTGCTGGAAACGATGAACGCGCCGATGGCCGCGCCGAGGATGATGATCATTTCCGCGGGCTGCCACAGCACGTGCATGACGCCGTGCGCCATCAGGTAGCCGGCGAGGATCGAGCCGAAAACGACAACGAGACCGATTATGGCGAACATGGCGTGGTGTCAGTTCCTGTTGGCCTGCATGACGCCGCACGCACGCGCGGCGTCGATTTCCGCAAGCAGATGCTCAAGGTCAAGGCCGGGCGAAGGAGCGGGCTGCAGCCCCCGGCCCATGCGGGCCACCTCGTCGCACCAGCGGGTCAGTTCCTTTACGCCGTAACGCCCCGCGTCGAACATGCGAAAGGCCTTTTCGGCCTTTTCCGGCACCCCGCGCGACGTGATGTGCAGCCCCAGCAGGACCGCGCCGGGCACATGGTCCACATGCGTCACGCGCGTCCACAGAAAAAGCGTATAATTTCGCGCTACCGCACCAGCGGCGGGAGACAGCAACTTGAGGTACACGTGCAGCCCCCCGACGGGCAGGCCAACGGGCAGTGCCCCTTCCGACGCCAGGCCCAGGCATTGCGCGGCCTTCGTCGAAAGACGCATGCGCAGGCCCCGCGTGCTCACATCCGTAAGGGCAATCCCTCCCGTCCCCGCAAGCCCCAGCACGTCGGGCGCACCCAGGTCTTCCAGCGTCAGACGGCCATCGGCACCCGCGCGCCCGGACCACAGGGCCACTTCGCGCAGAAAGCCGGGCGGAGCATCCACCCTGTAGTTGTGCCTGCGCTCTGCCTCGTCCATTCAGTATATCTCGACCGTATAGCTCGACCGTATATCTCGATCCGTATGCCCCGGCGGGCACGTCTTGGTTGGCGGGGCACTGCCGACCGGCTCCACGGAATCTGCCGGTTTCCGGCAGGCTGCGGCCATGCTTCGTTTGGGCATGCTTCGTCGGGGAGGCGCCCGACCGGGGTCTGCTCCCGACGCCTTCAAGCCACGGCACCGCGCCATGCACCCCGCACCACGAACCCGATGTGAAGGGCTGGCGCCGGGCAGCACCCTGTGCATTTATGTGATTGTAGCCGAGAACGCGCCGCATGGAAAGTGGGGGAGGCCCCAATGCCATCATACTCCCCACAGGGATACGCGCATCACGCATGTGGGCTCAAACGCCTGACGCACAGGACACGCCCGCCGCAACATTTGCTGTTGCATCAGTATATATAAAAAGCTATAACGCATCACATGAAGAGCGCCCCCGCCCATTCTTTCGTGCGGCTCCGCGAAGCCATGCTGGCCTTGGCGGCGTGGCTGGACACCCCACCCTGCAAGCCCGGACAGGCAGCCACGGCACCTGCGACGGACGTGGCCCACGCCCTGCGCCCGCTGTGCGCCGCCGGACTGCGCTGTCTAGCCGAGAACGCCGAGCACTACGACCGGCTCATCGTCCGGCCCAACGCCTTTGCCGCGCACTTCGCCGCCACGGTGGCCATGCTGGCACCCACGGCAGCCCTTGCGCCCCCAGCGACCGCACCTGCAGGCGGCCAGATTGACGACGCGGCCTTCATGCTGGTGGAGGACATGGCCGCCCTGTTCCGCGAACGCAGCCTGCGCGCGCCGGAAGACGCCCCCCGCGCAGCCGAACGGGCCCTGCTGGACCACTTCGAACGCTGCGGCGAATGGCTGCCCGCCGACGGCACCATCATCACCGATTGGTACTACGTCCGCCTGCCAGCCCTGGTGCTTGCGCAGTTGCTGCGCAGGGCAGAGGCCGCAACCCGTACCGCCTGCCCGCCCGGCAGCTAGAAACGCTGCCGTCCGCCTTTCCCGCCCCTACCGTCCTAGTATCCGGCGGTCCTTCCATGCCGGGGCATTCCCACGCGCCCCCCCCTTCGCGGGCCGCATGCGCCCCCCCAGCCTGCCCGCAGGCCCACCCTTTGCGGCGTTAACCGTTGCGTTCGCGCTCGCGTTCTGCCAATACTGGATGAAGTTTCACGTCCACCCCATGCAGCACGAGTGCACTCCATGCCTGCTTCGCGTCACGCTCAGCCCTGGCGTTCCCAGTCCTCCGAATCCGACACCGATGTGCCGCCGGGTTGCGAGGAAGACTGCGACCCGGCCTTGGCAGGCACGACAGCGGCGACGGCATCCATTACTGCCCGCGCCGCATCACGCAAATCCCGGCCCGGCACGTTGCGCTGGCTGTTCCCCGCCCTGCTGCTGGGCGGTTGCGCCCTGCTGGGCGCCATCACCTTCGCCGATCCCTACGCCCTGCCCGCCACCCCGCCGGTGCAAGCCCTGCTCATCAACTCCTACGATCAGCGCATGCGCTGGGTGCATGGACTTACCGCAGAGGTGGAAGCCGAACTGGCCCCGCCGGGCGGCAACGTGCTGCTGCGGGTGGAAAACATGGACACCAAGGCGGTGCACAACGATGCCTATTTCGCCGCCTATGCCGCCATGCTGCGCGCCAAGTACGCCACGGTGCGCCCGGCGGTGCTGCTGTGTTCCGACGATCATGCCCTGAACTTCCTGCGCCGCTACCGGGACACGCTCTTTCCCGGTGTGCCCGTGGTTTTCGGTGGCACCAACAACTTCACCCCCACGCGCGTACAGGGCATGTCCGGCGTCACCGGCGTCACCGAGGAACACTACCCCTACGAGACGGCGCAATTCCTGCTGCGCGCCCACACCGGCATTGAAGAGATATTCGTCATCAACGACTACACCGAAAGCGGTCGTTCCACCGCGGCGGAACTGGCCGAAGCACTACGCCCGCTGGAAGGGCGCGTGCGACTGCGCTGGAATTCCGACGTGCCCATGGACGACCTGCTGCGCCAGGTGGCAGCGCTGGGACCGGAAACCGCCGTGCTGCTCGGCGTGTACTATTCCGACGCATCCGAACGCATGGTGACGTACGAAGAGGCGGGACTGCGCATCGCCGCGGCGGCCAGGGTGCCCGTCTACTGCATCATGGGCTTCAACCTTGGCGGCCGCGTGGTGGGCGGCAAACTGGTCACCGGCCAGTCACAGGGGCGCATCATGGCCGAAATGGGGCGGCGCATCCTGGCGGGCGAAGACCCCGCCTCCATCCCCGTACGGCGCGGACCTGGAGAATTCATTTTCGATTACACGCAGTTGCGACGCTGGCGCATCAACGAAGGCTCGCTGCCTCCCGGCAGCGAAGTGGTTGAACGCCCCTTCTCCGTCTACCGCGCATATTCCCGCGAAATTCACGTGATCATCGCCTTCGTGACCGCCATGCTCGCCACCATCGCCGCCCTGGTGGTGGTCATGCGGCGCAGGGCACGGACCGAGGCGGAACTGCGCAAGCTGCGCAACCTGCTCGCCAACATCCTGGATTCCATGCCCTCTGTGGTGGTGGGGGTCTCGCCCGAGGGGCGCATCATCCAGTGGAACCGCCAGGCGGCGCTGATGACCGGCGTGGAGCCCCCGGCGGCTCTGGGGCGCAGCCTGGAGGACGTCTTTCCGCGCCTTGCCCCGCAACTGCCGAGCGTGCGCGAGGCCCTGGCCAGGCAGACTCCCGTGCACGGCGAACGGCTGACCCGCACCGACAACGGCATGCTCCTTTACGAGGATGTCACCGTGTTTCCACTGGCAGCCAACGGCATGGAGGGGGCGGTGATCCGCCTCGACGACGTGACCGAACGCGAGCGGGTGCGCGAAATGATGATCCAGACCGAGCGCATGCTGTCGGTGGGCGGGCTGGCGGCTGGCATGGCCCACGAGATCAACAACCCCCTTGGGGGCATACTGCAGGCGGTGCAGAACGTGCTGCGCCGCATCGAACCGGGGCGCGCCGCCAACGACGATGCCGCCCGCGCCGTGGGCTGCACGGTGGAGCAGGTACACGACTACCTGGAACGGCGCGGGGTGCTGCGCATGGCCGCCGGAGTGCGCGAGGCGGGGCTGAGGGCCGCCCGCATCGTGGCAAACATGCTCAACTTCAGCCGCCGCAGCACCTCGTCGCACATGGAATGCGACATCGGCGCGCTGGTGGCGACCGCCGTGGACCTTGCCGACAACGACTACAGCTTTCGCAAGAACCACGACTTCCGCAGGCTGCGGGTGGACATACATATCCCGCCCGACCTGCCCCGGCCCGCCTGCCTGGCCACCGAAGTGGAACAGGTGCTGCTGAACCTGCTGCGCAACGCCGCGCAGGCCCTGGCCGGGTTCAGCCCGCCGGACGGCGCGCCGCCCATCATCACCATCCGGGCAGAACACTGCCCGGATGGAGTGGCGGTATCCGTCACCGACAACGGTCCCGGCATGCCGCCGGAAGTGCGCGCCAGGGTCTTCGACCCGTTCTACACCACCCGCCCCCCGGGAGAAGGCACCGGTCTCGGACTGTCCGTGGCGTTCTTCATCATTACCCAGAATCACAAGGGCACGTTCACCGTGGTTTCCGAACCCGGCCAGGGAGCCACCTTCACCTTCACCCTGCCGCTGGGGGGGGCGTCATGACCATTGCAGCCCCTCGCGTCCGGGTATGGCTGCGGATGCTGTCCGCCCACCCGCCTGCCTGTCTGCCCGGCTGGCTGCCCGCGTTCCTGTTCGCGTGCCTGTTCGTAAGCCTGACCGCCTGCCTGTCCGGGCCTCTGCCGGCACACGCCGCCCACGCCGCCCACGCCGCCCACGCCGTCGACACGGCTGCGGAACCGGCAACGCGCCAGT
>NZ_VRYY01000017.1 GCF_015731765.1 Nitratidesulfovibrio oxamicus | reverse complement strand
TTTCCAGGGTGGCGTGAGACCAAGACCCAAGGCGAATATTTGTTCGGCAAGCATGGCAATCCTCCTGAGGGAGGGCTATCCAAACTGGGCGAGGTCGGTCAATTCCACATTAAACGTCGAAGAACCACTCTGGCATTACCGTGGTTTCCATCGTGGCGCTGGCCAAGGTCATGGCCACCAGCGGCATGATCAACACCATCGCCATCGCCGTGGCCGATTCCACCAGCAGCTACTTCCCGTTCATCTCGCCGCTGCTCGGCGCGCTGGGCACCTTCGTCACCGGCAGCGACACCTCGTCCAACGTGCTCTTCGGCCAGTTGCAGATGGAAGTGGCCAACCGCATCAGCATCGATAGCACATGGATCGTGTCCGCCTCTGCCGCCGGGGCCACTGCGGGCAAGATGATCTCGCCCCAGTCCATCGCCGTGGCCACTGCCGCCACCGGCCTTACCGGCTACGAAGGGCGCATCATGAACCGCACCCTGGCCGTGTGCGTGGGCTACGTGCTGGTGCTCGGCACCCTGGTCTACGTGGCCATTCCGTACCTGCACCTGTTGTAGGCACGGCACGCAACCAGCCGCACCTTGCAAGGGGGGGGGGCGTCTTCGGGCGCTCCCCCTTTTCGTTGGCGCAATGCAGAATGCCGGATCTCGCCGCCCCGATGTGCCTCGTGACTGGCGGCACTGCGCCATGTTGTACGTGAGCGAACCGACGCGGATGGGCAGGCGACAACCGGCAAAGCGGGCCCGACAGGGCAAAGCGGGGCAGGTTGCGCGCCTGACTGGCGGTTCCGTCCCGCCTGCGGAGGGGCACGGCGCGCCCCGGCAAATGCGAACAGCGAACGCCGGATGAAAAGCAGGTCATCCCCCAAAGAGACCGCATGCAAAGAAAACGGCCGCCCCCGCAGAGACGGCCGTACAGCGGCGGCATGGCGCAGGCGGCGCTTACAGGCGCGCGTTGCGGGCGGCCTGTTGCAGGCTGCCGCGCACGATGAACAGCGCAGCCAGCAACATGCCGGAAATCAGTGGCTGCGAGCGGGTAATGAAGGCCAGCGCGAAGGCGGCAAAAGTGGCATACAACATGTAGCGATCCCACGGTTCCGCGTTGCCGCTCGGCATGTCCAGCAGGGCGCTGGGGCGGGCCAGGTAGGTGACCCCCGCCGTAAGCAGTATGATCACGAACACGCCCGCCGCGCGCAGGTCGGCCAGCATGTGCGCAAGGCCGGGCGTACGTGCGTACAGGCCAAGCCCGCCAAGCATGATGGAAATGTTCACCCCCAGCAGCAACCGGTCAAGCAGGATGCGCCGCCACATCAGCACGGCCATGCACAACGCGGCGCACAGCGCGCCAAGGCCGTAGGGCAGCAGCGCCTGTTCGGGATCGTCGCCCGCCAGTCGCGAGGCGATGGCGAAGACCTGCAACGGCAGCAGTTCGAAGGCAAGGCGTATCCACTTGTGCATGGGGTGTCCGGGACGCTGGTCTTCAGGGGTGGCGGAGCCTGCAGGGCCGCCGGGCATGCGGCCCGTGCGAGAAGTTTCGTGGGACAAGGTCGGGCCTGTGCTGGACAAGGGTGAACTGAGGAGAACCGGGGGGGATCGAAACCGCTGGCAACCATGCCGTCGGCACTGTGTAGCTCTAACCGAAAAACAGTTCCCGCAGCAAGAGGGCGTTGAGCGTCATTACAATGAACGCAATCACGCACAGCATGGTCCGCGTGGACGGCGGGCTGACGTAATGGTCTACCATCCGGCGGCTGGACGCAAGATACAGTTGCAGCAACACTATGAACGGAAGGTGCACGGAAAGGTCCCCCTGGCAAGTACACCGTATCCTTCAGCGGGTCTTCTGTGGCGGCAATGCACAGGTTCGCCGCTCCCGGCGCGATGCCAACGCCCACCGGGCATGCTTGCCCTTGATGGCGCAGGAGCCGCCGAACATGCCGGCATGAGTTGCCGGGATCAATGCATCGCACGGTGCCCGGCAGCCCCGGCCCCGCGCAGCGCAAAAACTCGCGGGCGGACGTGCACTGACTGGCGGAACTCCGGCGTGGCAGGCATGTCCCACTGGCGGTTCCCCAGGAGCCCCACAGGATGCCTGACGGTCATATCGCTGCGGGAAGAGGTGCGGCCTGCGGGTGTCTTCGACATGGAGGAAGGTGGCTGCCAATGCGAGACAGGCTGGCACGACGCGTGCGGAGCGTCATCAGACCCCCCGCGCCACATGCCGGACATGCCAGGAACAACGGGAAGACGGAACCGGGACGTGGCGAAAAGGGGCGGGGCCGGACAGGACAAGCTGAGGATAGGGCTGAACGAGACGGGGGGGGCGGAAACAACGAAAAAGGCCCTGCTCTCACAGGGCCTTTGGTGTTCTTGGTAGCAAGGGAGGGATTTGAACCCCCGACACTGCGGGTATGAACCGCATGCTCTAACCAACTGAGCTACCTTGCCAAGTCCAATGCCGCTCGGGACTCGTTCCCGTTGCGACGGATGGTTTCTCTACCGGACACGGGGTGCCTTGGCAAGCGTTTTCTGGCGGCTTTTTGAAAAAGTCCGCGCAACCACGCCCGGCGCGGCGTTGCGCCCGCCTCACACGGCGTCAATTGACCATGAACCAGAACACCAGCGGGGCCACGGCCAGCCGGTACCAGGCAAAGGGCACCAGGGTCACCCGACCCATGAGGCCGATGAACACCTTCACGGCAACCCATGCGGCCAGGAACGACACCACGAATCCGGTGGCGAAGAAGGGCAGGTCGGCCATGGTGAACAGGGCATGGCTTTTCAGCAGATCATAGCCCGTTGCCGCAAACATGATGGGCACCGCCGCGATGAACGAATATTCGGCGGCCAGGCCGCGCCGCGCGCCCAGCAGCATGCCGCCCATGATGGTGGCGGCGGAGCGCGAAAAGCCGGGCCACAGGGCCAGGCACTGGAACAGCCCGATACCCAGCGCCAGGGTCGGGGTCATATCGTCCAGGCTCGTGTATGCAGGGCGATGCGTACGCCGCTCCACCAGCAGCATGGCCACGGCGCCCACGCCCAGGGCCAGGGCCACGGTGGCCGGGGTGAACAGCTGTTCCTTGATGTAATGATGCGTCGCCAGACCCAGCAGGCTGGCGGGCAACGAGGTGATGCCCAGCAGCACGATGCCGCGCATCCCGGCAAAGCGCACGTGCGGTTTGGGCCGCAGCAGGCCCCAGAAGCGGTCCCAGTACAGCACCACCACGGCCAGGATGGCCCCGAGCTGGATGACCACCTCGAAGGTGGTCGCCTTGGGTCCGGTGAAGCCCAGCAGATCGCCCGCGATGATCAGGTGCCCGGTTGAGGACACCGGCAGGAATTCTGTCAGCCCTTCGACGATGCCGAGCAGGACGGCGGAGAAGATGTCGTGCATGGATGGTATTCGGCCTTGGCGACCGTGCGGCTGGGGGTGGAGGGGGAAGGGGCCGTGCGCGGGTCGGATACGGAATGGCGCGGCCAGTGTGGCAGGGCACGCAGGATCGCGCAAGGCCCGGACGCCGGATTGCGCGGGGATACCGCATGGGGCGTCGAGTTGCAACCCCGCCGGGGTTGATGTAGATTCCACGCCGCGCGAATGGCCGCAAGCCTTCGGGCCGCCGCCTGGCCGCCATGGCCTTCGGCGCAATCACACCGTTCCGCAAACCCGCCGGGGGGGGATCATGACCACCGTCATTCCGCATAGCGAACTGGTGAAGCGCGCCGCCGCCTGGGTGGCGGAACACCGGGCCGAGCAACCGTCCCGCCCCCTGACCGATCTCGTGGACGAGGCGGGCGCGCGGTTCAACCTCGGCCCCATGGAAACCGAAATGCTGCTCGACCTGTTCCGCGGCTGCCACACCGACCAACCACAGGAATAGCCCTCTGCCCCTTCGTCTCAATACCCTTTTGCAGCGCCAGCTGTTCGGCGAACTGCTGCACCTGTTCCTGCTCTGTCTGGGCTCGCTGCTCACCCTGGTCCTCATAGGCCGGGGCCTGCAACTGCGCGAACTCTTTCTGGGGCTGGACCTCGGCCTTGCCGACGCGGTGCTGCTGTTCGTCTACCTGACCCCGTTCTTCATGCTGCTGGTAGTGCCGGTGGCGTGCATGCTCAGCGTGTTCCTGACCTTTCTGCGCATGAGCACCGACCGCGAACTCATCGCCCTCAAGGCGGGCGGCGTCAGCCTGTACCAGATGCTGGCCGCGCCGTTGCTGTTCTGCGCGTTGTGCACCCTGCTGACCCTGGGCATTTCGTTGCAGGGGCTGGCCTGGGGCATGGCCAACTTTCGCGCCACGGTCATGGACATCGCCAACAGCCGCGCCCGAGTGGTGGTGCAGCCCGGGGTATTCAACAAGGACATTCCGGGGCTGACCCTGTTCGCCCGACAGGTGGACCCCTCCGACAGCAGGCTGTCGCAGGTCATCGTCGAAGACCGCTCGCGCGAGGACTCCACACTGACCATCCTTGCCCCCACCGGGGCCATTGCAACCGACGAGGCGCGCGGCGAACTGCTGTTCCGCCTGCACAATGGCCGCCTGTACAAGACCGAAGGGCAGCAGGTTTCCGTGCTGGGCTTTGGGGAGTACGTGGTGCGCATCGACCTGGGGTTGATGTTCAAGGGGCTGGACCTCGGCAAGGTCAAGCCCAAGGAGCTTTCCTGGGAACAATTGCGCGCACTGGCCAAGGACGAGAACAACAAGTACCTGCGCAAGGTGGTGGTGGAACTGCACAAGCGCTGGGTGTTTCCCGCGGCCTGCCTGGTACTGGGGCTGTTCGCCATGCCGCTGGCCTGCGCCTTCGACGGGTTGCGACGCCAAGTCGGCGTGGTGCTGGCCCTGCTGATGTTCCTGGCCTACTACAGCCTGCTTTCGTTCGGGCTGACCACCGGCGAGACGGGCACCATTGCGCCGGAAGTGGGGGTGTGGACGCCCAACGTCCTGTTTCTGGCCGCCGGATTGTGGGGCCTGCGGCTGACCGCGCGCGAGCGTGCCCCGGCCCTGGCCAGCCTGTTCTCGCACTGCCGACTGGCTCGGCTGCGCCGCAAGGAGGCAGCATGAGCCTGCTGGCCCGCTACCTGTTCCGCAACAACCTGATGCTGATCCTGCCCACCCTGGCCGTCGGCACCGGGTTGTACATCCTTTCCGACCTGTTCGACCGGCTGGACGACTTTCTTGAAGCCGGGGTGAGCTTCAGCGTGGCGGCATGGTACTTCGCGGCCAAGACGCCGCTGATCATCTCGCAGATCCTGCCCGCCGTGTTCCTGCTGGCCACCCTGGCCCAACTCTGCCTGATGTCGCGCGGGCGCGAGCTCATCGCCCTGCAGGCCGGGGGGATCTCCATGGGGCGGATTGCCCGCGTCCTGGTGCTGTGCGGCCTGGTATGGGGCGGGCTGCAACTGGGCTTTTCACAGGTGCTGGGCGTTTCCGGCGAGGTGGAGGCTGCGCGCATCTGGAGCGAGGATGTGCGCGGCAAGACCGAGGCCACGGCCACGCTGCGCAACGTATGGTTCACCGACGGGTCGTACGTGGTCAGCCTGGCCGAGGTGGTGCCAGCCCGGGGCACGGGTCGCGGCCTTGCCGCCTACGAACTTTCCGACGACGGGTTGTCCATCCTGCGCGTAGTGCGCGCCGCAACGTTCACGGCGGGGCAGCGCCAGTGGGAACTGGGCGACGTGACCGAATTCGATCCGTCCGGCTACCTCAGCACTCGCCACGACAGCCTGACCCTGCCGCTGCGGCAGGACGTGCAGGCCTTTCTGGTCACCGCGCGCAATGCCGACCCCTCGCGCCTGCCCCTGTGGCAACTGGGCGACGCCATCGACCGGCTGTCGGCTTCCGGCTCCAACGTCGAGGGTGTGCGCACCGCCTGGCACATGAAGCTGGCCTACGCGGCCTCGCTGGTGGTCATGGCGACCGTGGCCGCCGCCATCGTGACCTGGCGCGACAACATCTACCTGGGCATCGGCCTGTCGCTGGGCATCACCTTCCTGTTCTACACCATGTTCACCGTGGGCGGCACGCTGGGGCAGAAGGGCATTGTCTCACCCCCGCTGGCCGCGTGGGGCGCCAACGCGCTGATTCTGGCCGTGGCAGTGACCCGGCTGGCATGGGTGCTGAAACCGCGTTTCAAGTCCGGCTGATACGGTCGGTGACAAAACCGCACCCAAAAATGGCGCCCCGGCATGCACGGCATGTCGGGGCGCTGTTCTTTGCGGAAAAGGCATGCGGACCGGCAAACCGAACGATGCCGGGCTCCGCGCGAAATCCGGTCGGATTGCCCGGAGCCGGGCAGGGGCTTATTCCGCGCTTGCGCCGGATCCGGAATCCTCGGGCGGCATCAAGCCATTGGAGGCGGCATCCGGGGCAACTTTGGACGTCGCATCGGAGACGCCCTTCGATCCACCCGTCAAGCCGCCTTGGGGGGGGACGTCCGCCAGCGGCACGTCTCGCTTGGCGCTGCCGAAGGGATCCAGCAGGGCGGAGCCCCGCACTTCGCCCGCGGCAACCACCCTGCGCAGCGACGCCCACAGGTTGTCCACGCCCATGCCCGTCTTGGCGGACACCACCAGCGGGGCGATGCCCCCCAGGATGTCGCGCCACTGGCGCTGGCGCTCGGCGCGTTCGCGCTGGGAGCATTTGTCGGCCTTGGTCAGCACCGGCAGCAGGGTGATGCCGCTCTTGCGGGCGAAAGAGGTCAGGTCCAGATCCAGCTGCTGCGGCTCCAGGCGGCTGTCCAGCAGCACGGTCAGGCCCTTCAGGGTGGGGCAGGTGCTCAGGTAGCGCTCGATGAGTTCGGCCCACTTCTGGCGTTCTTCCTTGCTGCACTTGGCGTAGCCGTAGCCGGGCAGGTCCACCACGTAGAAGCCGTCGGGCTTCACGCGGTAATAGTTGATGGAGCGTGTCTTGCCGGGGGTGGCGCTGATCTTGGCCAGCGCCTTGCGGCGGGCCAGGGCGTTGACGAGCGAGGACTTGCCCACGTTGGAGCGCCCGGCAAAGGCTATCTGCGGCGCGTCGAAGGCGCGCATCTGTTCCAGGGTGTAGACGGTGGCTTCAAGTTCAAGCACTGGTTGCATGATCGTATCCGATGGCGCCGGGCGCCGTATGGCTGGGGGTAGGCCCGAGGGGCGGCGTGATGGGGCCTGTCGGGCATGACGGGGAGCGGCTGCCGGGGCATGGTGCCCGGCGTGGCTTCATTGTTGACAACAGGCCGCCGTTGGGAAAAAATATCCTGTTACCCGATGCGGGCGCATGGTGTCCAGTCCGGCCCATCCCGTTCCGCCGCAATTGGCCCCACTGCCCAACAACCGGCCCCGCGCCGCCAACCGCACAAAGGACGCCGCATGGCCCGCTATCGCATACTGGTGCTGAACGGCCCCAATCTGGGTGCGCTGGGCGTGCGCCAGCCCGACATTTACGGCAGCGTGGGCATGGATGCCGTGCCCGGTCTGGTCGGTCAGGTGCTGGGCGCTGGCGCCAGCGGCGTGGAACTGGAGTTCTTCCAGTCCAACGGCGAAGGCGTGCTCATCGACCGGCTGGAACAGGCCCGGCGCGACGGTGTGGACGGCGTGGTGCTGAACGCGGGCGCGTACACCCACACCAGCCTCGCCCTGGCCGACTGCCTGGCCTGGATCGGCCTGCCCTGCGTCGAGGTGCATCTCAGCAACGTGCTGGCGCGGTCCGAACCGCTGCGCCAGAAGAGCTACATCGGTCGCCACGTCATCGGCGTGGTTGCGGGCTTCGGCATCACCAGCTACGCACTCGCCGTGCAGGCGCTGGTGCTGCATCTGGACCAGTCGAATGCCCGGCAGTCGCCCGCCGCGACCCCGGTGTAGCGCCGCATATCCCTACGAACATCACTCCGGAGGCTTCATGTATTCAACCACCGATTTCAGGAAGGGTCTCAAGATCGAAATCGACGGCACGCCCTTCGAAATCGTCGAGTTCCAGCATTTCAAGCCCGGCAAGGGCGGCGCCATGGTGCGCACCAAGCTGCGCAACCTGCTGAACGACCGCGTGGTGGACAACACCTTCCGCTCCGGCGAAAAGGTGGGCCGCCCCGACATGGAAACCCGCGAAATGCAGTACCTGTACCGTGAAGGCGACGACCTCGTGTTCATGGACCTGACCACCTACGAGCAGCTGCACATCGCGGAAGACACCACCGACGGCAAGGCCGGCTTCCTCAAGGAAGCCCAGCAGGTGCGCGTGCTGCTGTACAACGGCAAGCCGCTGGACATCGACCTGCCCGTGTCCCTGGTGCTGGAAGTGACCGACACCGAACCCGGCGCCAAGGGCGACACCGTGAGCAACGTGACCAAGCCCGCCACGCTGGAAACCGGCATCGTCATCGGCGTGCCCATCTTCGTGAACATCGGCGACCGCGTGAAGGTCGATACCCGCACCCGCGACTACCTGGGCCGCGAATAGCCCGATTTCGCGCCCGGCTCCGGGGAGTTTTCCCCAGCCCGCGGCGGGTGGCGGCATGGTCGCCAGTCCGGCGCAGCGGGGCCGTGTGGACGGAAACCCACGAGTACGGTAAGGGATATGGCCGATACGGTCATATCCCTTTTCTTGCGGGCCGCCCCGCGCCAATACGCACTCCGCGACAATCAGGAGGGTGCCGCCACGGACGGCAACAAACTGGCCCGCGAGCTTTTCGGGCTCTTACTCATCTTCTGGGGGCTGCTGCTGTTGCTCAGCCTCGCCACCTTCGACGCCCGCGACCCCAGCCTGAACCACGTGGTCAGCAATGCCACGCAGGTACGCAACAGCGCAGGGCTCTTCGGCTCGTACATCGGCGGCATCCTGGTGGACCTCTTCGGTTTTTCCGCCTTCCTGTGGCCGTTCGGGTTCATGGGCATCGGTGCGCGCTACGTGGTCATTCCCTTCGACGTGCCGTGGTGGCGCTGGCTGGGGCTGATCCTGCTGGGCGCCTGCGTGGCCACGCTGGGCGCGGGATGGAACCTGTCCATCGGTGACGTGGGCGGAGGCGGCTTCTTCGGGGTCATCCTGCACAACTTCGCGGCACACTATTTCAGCCCGCGCGGCTCGGCGCTGGTGTGGCTGTTCCTGTTCCTGATCTCTGCGCAGTTGGTGCTGGCCCTGTCCTGGTCGGCCATGGGCCGCCGCATCCTTGAAGGATTGCGTGAAGGGTTGACGCCCAGGGCAAAGCCCGCCGCAAAGCTGGAAATTTCCGCGCCGCGCAGCGCGAAGGAACCTGCCGTGGCCCGCCCGGTGATCGTGGGGGGCGACGAGCGTCTGCCCAATCCCGCGGACCTTGCGGACCCAGCGGTCAGCCCCGCGCGCGCTTCCCGCTGGCTGAAGCTGCCGGGCATGGGCGTGTTCCAGTTCCTGTGGAACCGCAAGCGCGGGGCAAGGCAGGGGCAGGTGGTCGATGTGACCCCCGCGCCGCTGCCCGCCGGGCGCGACGTGCAGGGCACCCCCCG
>NZ_VRYY01000016.1 GCF_015731765.1 Nitratidesulfovibrio oxamicus | reverse complement strand
ACGCGGCCCGCGCATGCACAGGGCGGCACGGCAGGCGCGCTGCCCGCAGCGGTACGGCGCATGGCGCGCCGGAATGCGCCCCTCCCCCTTTGCACATTGGGGGGGAAGGAATGGAGCGTGCGGAAAATCAGGGGGCATGCCCGCCATGATGGCGACGGGCATGCCCCTTGTTTGCGTGCGCTATTTGCAGGCGGCGGGAACGGCAACCCCGCCGAGCCCGGCGAGGATGTGGTTCAGCGCTTCGCACAGGTCGGGCGACAGGTGCGCATCGCTGCCCAGCAGTTGCACCACCTCGGTCACCGAGGCGTCCACCGGCACGGGCAAGCCCGATTCACGGGCCAGCCGGATGAGTTCTTCACGTATTTCGCGCATTGAGGCCCCCCTCAAAACGATATTTCCGACGGATGCGGACCGGAGACACGCCCGGCGGGCCGGGGCAGGCCGTGGCGGTCTGCTCATGCCGTTGCGTTGGGTCATGTCACAACGCCCGGCCATGTCCTGCTGTTGCGGCCCGCTGGTGTCGGGAAATTTCCCCCCTATCCGCAGCCGCCGCGAATTGCAAGTGCCCGCGATTTCCGGGCCGTGGTCGATGACGGTTTTTCCGTCGCTTGGGCAGAGTTGCGGGTTCCTGTACGCCTTCACCCCGGCCTGCTGCGGCATGCGGCATCGTTGCCGTCTCGCAGCCACGGTCGCCCCTGCGGCAAGCGGGCTTTCCCCCCCATGCCCCCCGCATGATTTGACATGCACGGGCGCGTCGGCCATAGTCCAGCGCACAGGAAAAGGTATGGAAATTGGGTGGTTGGGCAGTCAATCCGCCGAATTGCAGTGGATGCTGTCCAACCCGGTCGCGCGCGCTTCGCCGCTTGTCCGCCTGTACCGCGCGTCCGGCATCGTCATCCGTTTCCCTGCCCCGCCGCCGTCATCCCCATGTCCGGTCCTGCCCGGCGCTGCCAAGCCCTGCCCCGCGCAGCCTGGTATTGCCCGGCTCCGACCGTCTCAGGTTCGCAAGGAGGCTCAATGGAAACGGACTGCATCGCCCCGGCCCGGCCACGCTCCCGTGCCGACGGCTGGCTCGACTGGGTGCAGATGGCCACGGGGGCGGCGCTGGCGCTGTTCGCCTGCATGCACATGATCTTTCTTTCCAGCGTGCTGTTCGGCGCGGGCGCCCTGAACGGGCTTTCCGCCGTCATGGACGCGCTGCACCTGGAAACCGTGGGCGGCGTGCTCATCGCCATCGTGTTCTGCGTTCACGCCACGGTGGCCGCCCGCAAGATTCCCTTCAAGGCCGCGCAGGCCGCCACGGCCTGGCGTCACGCGCGCCTGCTGCACCACCCGGAAACCTGGGCCTGGGTCGCGCAGGTGGGTACCGCGTTCATCCTTGCGGTATTCATCACCATCCACATCTGGACGGGCCTTACCGACCTGCCGGTGCAGGCGCTGAAAAGCGCCGTGCGCGTGCAGCATGGCGGCTGGTTCTGGGTGTTTCTGCTGGTGCTGCCCGCGCTGGCGCTGCATCTGGTCATCGGGGCGTGGCGTGCCGGAGCGAAGTGGGGCCTGATCACCCGCGAAAACCGTGCGGACATCACCCGCAAGGGCCTGTACCTGCTGGGCGGGTTCCTGTGCCTGTCGCTGCTCACCCTGCTGCGCTTCCGGCTGCTGCCGCTGGAATAGGAGACCCACGCCAATGCAGATCATCCACACCGATCTTCTGACCATCGGCGCGGGCCTTGCGGGAGAGCGCTGCGCCATCGAAGTGGCGGGCGCGGGCTTTTCCGTGGTCTGTCTTTCGCTGGTGCCCGCGCGGCGCTCGCATTCCGTGGCCGCGCAGGGCGGCATGCAGGCGGCCCTTGGCAACGCCATCATGGGCGACGGCGACAGCCCCGACGTGCACTTCCTGGACACCGTGAAAGGTTCCGACTGGGGCGCGGACCAGGAAGTGGCCCGCATGTTCGTGGAGGCGGCCCCCATCGAAATGCGCCGCCTGGCCCACTGGGGGGTGCCGTGGAACCGCGTCGTCGCGGGCATGCACACCTACTGGAAGGGCGGCAAGCCCTTCGACGCCACCGAAAAGGCCGAAAACCACGGCCTCATCCACTCGCGCGCCTTCGGCGGCACGGCCAAGTGGCGCACCTGCTACGCATCGGACGGGGCAGGCCACGCGGTGCTGTACACCATGGACAACCGCGCCGCGCAGCTTGGCGTGACCGTGCATGACAGGTCCGAGGCCGTTTCCCTGATCCACGACGGTGAAACCTGCCACGGGGCCATCGTGCGCTGCCTGCGCACGGGCGAACTGCGCGCCTACCTCGCGCGGGCCACACTGGTGGCATCCGGCGGGTACGGGCGCATCTACCGCGCCTCCACCAACGCCATCATCTGCGAGGGCACCGGCCTGTCGCTGGCGCTGGATACCGGCGTGGCGAAACTCGGCAACATGGAGGCCGTGCAGTTCCACCCCACGGGCACCGTGCCCACCGACATTCTGGTTACCGAAGGCTGCCGGGGCGACGGCGGCACCCTGCTGGACCGCGACGAATACCGCTTCATGCCCGACTACGAGCCGGACAAGGCGGAACTGGCCTCGCGCGACGTGGTTTCGCGCCGCATGATCGAGCACATGCGCACCGGCAAGGGCGTGCAAAGCCCCTACGGCGAGCATCTGTGGCTGGACATCCGGCACCTTGGCGAGCAGCACATCCGCACGAAACTGCGCGAGGTGGACGAGATCTGCCAGAACTTCCTGGGCATCGATCCGCTGCACCAACTCATCCCCGTGCGGCCCACCCAGCACTACTCCATGGGCGGCGTGCGCACCGACAAGACCGGCGCGGCCTATGGCCTGAAGGGCCTGTTCAGCGCGGGCGAATCCGCCTGCTGGGACCTGCACGGCTTCAACCGGCTGGGCGGCAACTCGCTGGCGGAAACCGTGGTGGCGGGCGGCATCGTGGGTCGCAACATCGCGGAATTCCTGCAGGGGTACGACACCGCCTTTTCCACGGCGCACGTGCGCGAGGCGGCGGCGCGGGATGATGCGCGCATCAGACGCATCGTGTCCGGGGCCGACGGCAAGGAAAGCGTCTACGCCGTGCGCGAGGCCATGTACGACATCCTGGAACGGGCGGCCTACGTGTTCCGCAACGGCACCGACCTGACGTGGGGCGTGCAGGCCCTGCAAGAGGTGCACGAGCGGGCGCAACACATCGGCCTTGCCTCCGACGGGGTGGGGGCCAACGCGGAACTGGCGCTGGCCATCCGCATGCCGGGCATGGTGCGGCTGGCGCTGTGCGTGTGCCATGGCGCGCTGATGCGCACCGAAAGCCGCGGCTCGCATACCCGCGAGGACTTTCCGGAACGCAACGACCGCGACTGGCTGAACCGCACGCTGGCCTCGTGGCGTCCGGGGGCGGATTTGCCGCACCTCGACTACGAACCGGCTACCAGTTACGTCGAACTGCCCCCCGGCGACCGGGGGTATGGCGGCGGCAAGATCATTCCGGCAGCTTCCTGAGGGGGACCACGCACATGCAACGCTCGCTGACCTTCAACATCTTCCGCCACAATCCGCAGGACCCGGCGTCCGTGCCGCACATGGACACCTACAGGCTGGACGAAACGGACAGCATGACGCTGTTCATCGCCCTGCACCGCCTGCGCGAGGAACAGGACCCCTCGCTGAAGTTCGACTTCTGCTGCCGCGCCGGGGTGTGCGGCTCGTGCGCCATGGTCATCAACGGGCGGCCCGGCTTGGCCTGCCACACCAAGACGCGCGACCTGCCCGACACCATCACCCTGTTGCCCCTGCCGGTGTTCAGGCTGGTGGGCGACTTGGCGGTGGATACGGGCACGTGGTTCCGCGCCATGTACCAGCGCACCGAATCGTGGATTCATACCCGTGCGGAATTCGATCCCGCCGCGCAGGAAGCGCGCATGGAAAACGAGGTGGCCAACGCCATCTACGAACTGGATCGGTGCATTGAATGCGGCTGCTGCGTGGCCGCCTGCGGCACCGCCAACCTGCGGCCCGACTTCCTGGCCCCGGCGGGGTTCATCCGCGTGGCCCGCTTTGCCGCCGACCCGCGCGACCAGCGCACCGACGCGGATTTCTACGAGATCATCGGTTCGGACGAGGGCATCTTCGGCTGCATGGGCCTTCTGGCCTGCGAGGATGTCTGTCCCAAGCATCTGCCGTTGCAGAACCAGTTGGGGTACCTGCGGCGCAAGATGGGGCTGACCGTGCTGAAAAAGCTGCTGCCCTTCGGGGGGTAGCAGACAAGGCGCTGACGTATCCGTATCGCCGGGCCGTTCCGCACGCGGGGCGGCCCGGTCATTCTTTGCGCGACGTGACTGGCAACTGGCGCCTTGCGTTGTTGTGCGGTTGCGGTGTTGCGTTGCGGTTGCTTCGGCCCGTACCATGCGCGGGCATCCGGCGTTGCCTGCCGTGTTGCGGTGGGCACTCAAGGCTTGCTAGGGTGGCGCGGCGGCAGCAGATCGGGCCGCAAGGACGCTGCGTCCGCAACCGAATCGAAATCATGGAGGAGCGGGGCCACCCCCCGGTTCTCCCCCGTTCATACCGGACAAAGGAGCCAGACATGCGCCGCATACCGGCGACACGAGTTGTGGAGGAAGTGGCGCGGCTGTGCGTGGAGTGCAACCGCTACCTGCCCAAGGATGTGCGGTGGGCCTTCTGCAAGGCGCAGGCAGAGGAAGAAAGCGACGTTGCCAAGGAAGTGTTTCGGCAACTGCTGGAAAACGCCGACCTTGCGGCCACCACCGGCCTGCCGCTGTGTCAGGACACGGGGCTGGCCGTCTTTTTCGTGGAGCTTGGCGAGGACTGTCGCGTGGACGGCATGACCCTGCGCGAGGCCATCACCGAGGGCGTGCGCATCGGCTATGCCGAAGGCTACCTGCGCAAGTCCGCCTGCGACCCCCTGACCCGCAAGAACACCGGGGACAACACCCCGGCGGTCATCCACATGGACCTTGTGCCCGGCGACCGGCTGCGCATCGCCTTCATGGCCAAGGGCGGCGGCAGCGAGAACATGTCGCGCGTGACCATGCTGGCCCCCGCGCAGGGGTGGCAGGGCATCAAGGACTTTGTGGTGCAGCGCGTGCGCGAGGCGGGGCCGAATCCCTGCCCGCCCACCATCATCGGCGTGGGCGTGGGCGGCACCTTCGACTATGCGCCCATCCTGGCAAAAAAGGCGCTGCTGCGCCCGCTGACGGACATCCACCCAGACTCGGACATGGCCGCCAAGGAAGCGGAACTGCTGGCCGCCATCAACGAACTGGGCATCGGTCCCATGGGCCTTGGCGGCAAGACCACCTGCCTTGGCGTGAAGATGGCCTTTGCCCCGTGTCATCTGGCCAGCCTGCCGCTGGCCGTGAACGTGCAGTGCCATTCGGCCCGGCACGGCGAGATAGAACTGTAGCGAGGGCTGCGGGCCGGACAGTGCGCCGGGCAGTGCGCTGGACGGAACAGCCGGACAGAACAGCCGGGCAGGCGAGCCGAACAGAATAACCCGGCAGGCGAGCCGCAATCCGGCGGACGCTTTCCGGCAAGTGGTCGGCAAGCTGCGCAACCGTTGCGGGCCTGATTTGAGCCGGTTGCGGCCTCGTTGTTGTTGTACTGAACGGGTTGCAAACCGGCCCGGTGCGGGTTTCGAGCAGGATGCGGATGCCCGGCCCCCGTTGCCAGCACGGGTTGCGCTTGTGCAGCCTCCGCCAGCCTCAATAGCCCCATTGCGGTCCCGCCTCGGGACATGTACGGGAATACAAGGAATCAGATATGGCTACCCACCACCTTACCACCCCCCTGACCGACGAGGCCGTGGCGCAACTGCGCAGCGGCGACGTGGTCTTTCTGTCCGGCACCATCTACACCGCGCGCGATGCGGCCCACCGCCGCCTTGCCGAATCGCTGGACCGGGGCGAAGACCTGCCCTTCGACCTGCGCGGCGCGGTGATCTACTACGTTGGCCCCAGCCCGGCCCCGCCCGGACGGCCCATCGGCTCCGCCGGCCCCACCACCAGCTACCGCATGGACAGCTACGCCCCGCGCCTGCACGCGCTGGGACTGAAGGCCACCATCGGCAAAGGGCGCCGCAACACAGAAGTGCGCGACGCCCTGAAAGAACATACCGGGGTCTACCTGGGGGCCACAGGCGGCGCGGGCGCGCTGCTTTCGCAGTGCATCACCGCCGCCACCGTCATCGCCTACGACGACCTTGGCCCGGAAGCCATACGTGAGCTGACCGTGAAGGATTTTCCGTTGTTGGTGATCAATGATTGTGTGGGCGGGGAGTTGTATGTGTAGGTAGCCTGATCGGCAGGTTGCCAGAGACCCATGGGGTTCAACGCATGACGAGAATACGCGGTGTGTATCTTCCGGTCCCCGCCGACGGCGTAGCCCCCGACAACTACCACGCCACGTCCATCTATCCGGAGTTCGTGCAGGTAGAGCCGGGGCGCTGGGTGCTGCTTGCGGAGTCGCGCATGGATTGCGTCATCCGCAAGAACCCGGACGGCACGCTGGAGGTGGTGGAGTTCCGGCGGCTGAAAAAGGGCGATCTGGTGGCGGTGGGCCGGGGTGAAAACGGCGAGGACGGCATCTACGTGCATGCCGGACCGCTGGACCGGTTACCGGACTTTCTGGCCGGGTGGACTCCGGCCAACGAACCAGCCCCCGTGGCTGCCGATATACAACTGTCAGCTTCCCAAGCTGACAGTCAACAGACGGAAAGCTCTTCCACGGCTTCCTCCGGGCATCTTGCTGGCGGTGCCGCCGCGTCTGGCGTACCCGGCGCACCCGGTACATCGGGCACTGTCACCGCCCCATCCGCATCATCCGCCCAGCCTTCCCCCGCCGCCCCTGCCGACAAGTTCGCCTTCCGTACCGGCGTCAGCCGCGAAACGTCCTTTTCGCTCGACTACGACACCCTGTACCAAGTGCTGCGCCACGACAGGGATAACGGCCACATCGTGTGGGTGGCCGGGCCTGCCGTGGTGTTCGATGCCGACGCCCGCCGCGCCTTTGCCGGGCTGATCGACGCGGGCTACGTGCATGCCCTGCTGGCGGGCAACGCCCTTGCCACGCACGACCTGGAGGCCGCCCTGTACGGCACCGCGCTGGGGCAGGGCCTGTACGACAAGCGCCAAGCCCCGCGCGGGCACTACCACCACCTGGACGCCATCAACACCATCCGGGGCTGCGGGTCCATCCGCGCCGCCGTGCAGTCGGGCCGCGTGCGTGACGGGGTGATGCACGCGCTGGAAACGCGCTCTGTGCCCTACGTGCTGGCCGGGTCCATCCGCGACGACGGCCCCCTGCCGGAAGTCATTGCCGATGTGTACGCCGCACAGGACGCCATGCGCGCCCACGTGCGCCGCGCCACCACCGTGGTGGCGCTGGCCACCGCGCTGCACACCATCGCCACCGGCAACATGACCCCCTCGTATCAGGCCGGGCCGGGCGGCAGCCTGCGCCCGGTGCATTTCTTCATCGCGGACATTTCGGAATTTGCGGCGGGCAAGCTGGCCGACCGTGGCTCGCTGACCTCGCGCTCCATCCTGACCAACGTGCAGGACTTCGTGGTCAACGTGCACCGGGCGCTTACCGGTGCGTGCCGCACGGAATAACAGGGTATTTCGGGATATTCCGGACGACAGCCTGCCCGGCGCATGCCCGTTGCGCACTGGTTGCCAATCCGGTGCCGGGTGCGCCGGGTGCCGCCGCATTTGCCGTTCTGCCCACCAGCCTGCCCACCAGCCTTCCTGTCGTCCCACCCAGCCGCGATGCGCTGCACCCTTGCCGTGAATGCGGGGTGGCGTGTTCGTGACGTGGCCGCGTCCCTCCCTTGCCGCCGCTCCGCACGGTCCCGCCGCGTAGCTCTTCCGCGCCGTGCTCCCTGCCGTCCTTCCTCCTCCTGTCGTTTGCCCCTTCGCCGCTCGCCCTCCCCGGCGGGCCTGTCATGCAATCTTTGGCAATGGCAGTGCCGCACAAGGAAATGTGAGCGGATGCTGTAAACTCTTCAGGCAAGCTGTCGATAGATTGACTGAAGGTCGCGCACTCGCGCGAAAGGAGGTCCCATGGTCGAAGCACTGGACGGAACCCTGGTCGGCACCGCCTACAGCACCTTGCAGGTGCAGGCGGGCACGGAACGCACGGGAACGTTGCGCACCGCATCCACAGAGGGCGCGGAAAGCGGCGGCGACACCGTGACCATTTCTGACGAAGGGCGGCAGAAGGCGGCGGGGATGGCCAGCAGCGGCGCGGGCGGTACTGCCGCCGCCGAAGAATCGGATACCAGTGACAAGTTGGCATCGCTGAATGAGCAAATCCAGAACCTGCGCGAACAGATCAAGCAAAAGCAGCAGGAGATGGAGGAAATCCAGCAGGACGCCAATCTGGACGACGAGCAGAAGCAGCAGCAGGCAGCCTTGAAGATGTCTGAAATATCCATGCTTCAGGGCCAGCTGACGGAACTGCTGGAACAGAAGAGCAAGCTCCAATCTTCCAGCAGCGATTCCGGGTCGTCCGGCGGCGCCGCCGGGGTCAGCATCAACGTGTAGCGGATGCAGGGCATGACGGGGCGCGGGCACGGCGCGCCCTTGGTGATGAGGGGGGCATGACGGGGTGCACGATGTGCCCTTGGGGGCGTGCCCCGGTATCGTTGTATCGCGCGCGGCAGTTGTCGCACGGAATGAACGCGGTCTCCGCCTTGGCGGGGGCCGCGTTCGGCGTTGCGGAGGGCGAAAAGCGCGCGGCGCTGTAAGAGACGGTGGCGCTACGGAATGATCGTGGTTGTGGAGGCAGGCGGAACATGGTGCCTGGGCGGCGCGGGGGAAGGGCCGCGCGGGGCGTCATGCCTTGGCGGGCGGGACCGGGTTGAGCCGGGTTGAGCCGGGTTGAGCCGGGCTGGACCGGGTTGAGCCGGGGCGGATCATGGGGGCGGGGAGAACAGGGGCGACGGGGAGACCAGCGACGGCGCGGGGAAAAGAGGGGGAGACAGGTCACCCCGCGTCCGGCGGCGCGTCTATTTCCACACGGCGCGGGCAGCCTCCACCAGCGCCCGCAGGGCCGGGTCGTCGCTGCGATCGGTGCGGTGGGCGATGCACAGCGGCACGGACAACGGCTCCGGCCACACGTACACCCCGTGGTCGCGCACCATCTGGGCGGTTTCGTCGGCGCGCAGCACGGCCACGCCCTTGCCGGTGCCCACCAGTTGCTTGACGATGGGCTCGTCGATGGCAACCGCCGCAGTGCGCGGGCGCAGGCCGTAGGGGGCCATGCGCGCGGCCACGGTGCGGTGAAAGGGGCAGTCGCAGGTAGGCCAGATCCAAGGCAGTTGCGACAGGGCGTGCCAGACGTTGGCGTCGTGCACGGGCAGGCGGGGCAGGTCGGGCGGGGCGTAGTCCGGCCTAGGCGCGGGCATGCCGCCGTGGCGGGC
>NZ_VRYY01000015.1 GCF_015731765.1 Nitratidesulfovibrio oxamicus | reverse complement strand
CGCGCGCCGGAGGGCAGCACCGCGCCCGAGGCGACGAACGCTTTCTGGCGGGCGGCAAGCGCGGCCATGTCCTCACCGATGACCGAGGGGCCGGTGGCGGAAGAGCCGGTGGGCGCGGTGGCGGTGACGGCGTCGGCGGGCGATACGGAGGAGATGGCAGCGGACTGGTCGGCGGACTGGGTCATGGCGCACTCCTTGGCGATCGTTCCGGTGCGGGGCGGATGCGCCCCGCCCGATACGCGGGGTTCGGGGGATGGCTGGCGGCTGGCCGGGGCGCGGGACGCCTGCTGGAGACGGGGGCGCCGGAAGGGCTCGCTGGCCTGGGCCGGTCCTGTTGGGTTCTGTTCGGTCCGGTCAGGGGCGGGCCAGGGACTGTGGCGCGCGCCCGGTACGGTCCGCCATTGTGTATTGATAACGCATCCCGTGTCGCCGCGCCAGTGGGGGTGGCGTGGAAACGCGGCCACGTCCGTCTTGACAGCGTGCCTCTTGCGGTGCAGGGTAAACTGGCCTTTGTGCGGCCCGGCGTCTGGAGTCTGCTGTTCTGCAAGCAGCCAATGGCGCTGACGGGGCCGGTCACTGCGGGCGCATGCGACATCGCTTGCGCCCCTTCGGCGTGCCCGTGGCACGGCGCGACGCAGGTGCCCCTTTCCCCCATGCCGTGCGGATGCCGCAATGATCCGTTCAGGGAGAGTTCTCACCATGTCAAAGGGTTCCAATCAGTTCGACGTCATCGTCGTGGGCGGCGGCCCGGCAGGGCTGTTCGCCGCGTACCACCTTGCCGAGCATTCCGGCCTGCGCACCTGCCTCATCGAGCGCGGGCAGGACGTGCGCAAGCGCAGCTGCCCCATCAACAAGACGCAGAAGTGTCTGAAGTGCAAACCGTGCCACATCCTGTCCGGCATGGGCGGCGGCGGCCTGTTTTCGGACGGCAAGCTCAATTTCATCCACAAGTTGGGCAAGACCGACCTTACCCAGTTCATGCCCCGCTCCGAGGCCGAGGCGCTGATCAACGAAACGGAGACCATCTTCAACCGTTTCGGCATGGACGGCCCGGTCTACCCTTCGGACATGGAGGCGGCCAAAGCCATCCGCAAGCAGGCCAAGAAGCACGGCATCGACCTCTTGCTCATCAAGCAGAAACACCTTGGCAGCGACTGTCTGCCCGACCATATCGCCTCCATGTGCGCGCACATCCGCGACAAGGGCGTGGACATCCGCACGGGTGAAGAAGTGCGCGCCCTTACCGTGGAAAACGGCGCGGTGCGCGGCCTTGTGACCGACAAGGGCGAATATGCGTGCAAGGCGGTGATCATCGCCCCCGGCCGCGTGGGCGCGGACTGGGTGGGCGAACTGGCGCGCGGGCACGGCCTAGCCGTGAGCCAGCGCGGCATAGAGGTGGGCGTGCGCGTGGAAGTGCACAAGGACATCATGTCGGACATCACCGACGTGATCTACGACCCCACCTTCTTCGTGCAGACCGACAAGTACGACGACCAGACCCGCACCTTCTGCACCAACCCGGAAGGGTTCATCGCGCTGGAGAACTACCAGGACTTCGTGTGCGTGAACGGCCACGCCTACCGCCACCGCAAGTCGGAGAACACCAACTTCGCCTTCCTGTCCAAGATGGTGCTGACCGATCCGGTGTCCGACAACCAGGGTTACGGCACCGCCATCGGGCGGCTGGCCACCATCATCGGCGGCGGCAAGCCCATCCTGCAGCGTTTCGGCGACCTGCGGCGGGGCCGCCGGTCCACGTGGAACCGCATCAAGAAGGGCTACATAGAGCCCACCATGACCAACGTGGTGCCCGGCGACATCGCCATGGCCCTGCCGGAACGCATCGTGACCAACCTGGTGGAGGGGCTGGAGCAACTGAACAACGTCATGCCCGGCATCGCCAACGAGGAAACGCTGCTCTACGCACCGGAGATCAAGTTCTTCGCCACCCAGGTGGAGACGGACAACCGGCTGGAAACCTCGCTCAAGGGGCTGTTCGTGGCGGGCGACGGGCCGGGCGTTGCGGGCAACATCGTGTCCGCCGCGGCCACCGGGCTGATACCGGCCAAGGCCATCATCGAACGGAGCTAGCCGGGCGGTACGCCGTTGCCTCCGGAATCGGTGGGGGACGGCGTGGATGTACAGGCATGAAACGGACGGGGCGCCTTGCGGGGCGCCCCGTCTTTTCGTGTGCGCGTGAAGGCGGTTGAACAAAGGGGCGGCAGGCGGCGTGGGGAGGACGGCACGCCGCATGTCTTGAATCTTGCCGTTTCGGACTTATGTTTGGGGACGAGACACCAATCGCGCCCGGCGCGAGGGAGGTGATACGCATGTTCACCGGCATAGCGCGCGTGCCACGGCACGTATGGGACAGCGACCCGGTCGTTCGGGACGACTTCGAACGGTTGATCGAACGGCTGGAAGGGCTGGCCCTGGATGTGGGCCTGGACCCCGACCGCAACATCTGCCTTACCGACAACAAGGAGGATGTGCGGGTGGGGATAAGCGAGGAAATGGACATGTATCTGCGCGAGGAGCCCGGAACCTGGCGCATGTAGCAACGATGGCGCGTCGGCCCTGAACCGGTCCCTGCTGATGGTCCATGGCAGCCCTGCCATGGCAGCCCGGCATGGCAGCCCGGCAAGACACGACGCGCGGAAGGAACAACAAAGGGGCGCTCCGCCATGGCGGAACGCCCCTTTTTCATGATCTTTTTCCTGCGTGTCCCGCCTGCGGAGCCGCCTACGAGCAGGACGAGGACACCGAGTTGGGCGGAAACACCCGGATGGCCCAGGTCAGCGCCAGTGCGAACAGCGCGGAGATGATGCCCACGGCCGCGTCCCAGAACGGCGGTGCGCCAAGGGCTATGCGCATGAGCAGGGTGGCGATGACGTAGCCGGAGTTGCGGAACACCGCGTGGAACGAGGGCATGAAGGTCTGCGCCACCAGCACCATCAGGATGTCCGCGAAGATGAGCACCGTGTAGATGGTCTCGAAGAAGTCGAACGACTGGCCGGTGGTGGCGAACATCCAGCCGTCCCACAGGGCAATGCCGATGAACGCCACGAACAGGCCGAGGGCCAGAAGCTTCTTGGCCATGACGTAGTGCATGCGGTCCATGGCCGAGGTGATGTACCCCTGGGGCCGCTGCACCTTGTAGTACAGGCCAAGGCACAGGAATATCACCAGCGCGGCGCTGGCCGATACGATGATGTGCAGCACGGGCATGAGGTCGAGCGAAAGGCTGATGGGCTCGTGCATGTGCGAAAGCTCCTTGAAGGAGTTCCGCAGCAGGATCAGCGCGAGAATCTCGAACTGCTTGCCGACCGAGCGCGACAGCGAGCAGGACAGCACCAGGATCAGGCTCATCACTTCCAGCACCAGCAACATGGTGAAGGCGAAGTTGACGGCCTGGAAATGGTTGGAGGGAACGAAGCGGGTCAGTTCCACCGGCAGCCCGGCCAGCAGGCCGCGCCGGTTCAGTTCGATGGCGACGATGCCGCCGATGAATGCGAAGATGAGCCCGAGCGCCACCCGGCGCTGGGTGCGCGGGTGTTCCCAGTAATGGTGCAACAGGTCGAAAAGATTGGTGAGTGGTTCGAGGCGGAACATGATCGTGCCCGGCGCTGGGGCCTGATGGATGGTTTGGTGTCTTGCGCGGCTACGCGGAGTGCGAGCCGCGTGCGCATGTGACCGGTGTCGTCCGCCTATAACAGGAAAAAATGACAAACAGAAAGGGATTTGCCTGAATTTTCCGAACCGTCGGTTGGTCCGCCCCGGCGTTGCCGTATGGGCTAGGGACCAGGTTCACCGGCAAATCCCTTTCATCGGGAAGTGTTCCGTCGGCATTATTTCGCTGCATCCTCCGCCGGGGTTTACCTGCGGCTGCCAGGGGAGCACCCGCGGGCCTCTGCCATGTATGTCTGGGAAGCGGGGGCCTTCCCGGACTTGCATGACCTTTCCCTTGCCATAGGAATAAGGCCGCGTGGCGTGGCGTCAAGCGCGGCGAACGGCGGTTGGCGTTATTTTGTGAGGGGGGAGTGAAGCGGGGGGCGGGCGTGGTCTGGCGCGTGGGATGGGCGGAGGCAGAAGAGTGAAAGGCGTTCCGGCACGGGAAAATGGTCGCGCGTTACGGTAGCGGGGCGGTGGTGCGGGCGTGGTCTGGCAAATGGGCGGCAGACCTTGCCGAACCGGACTGGTCGGGCAGCAGGCAGCGCAGGGCGCGCAAGCTGCCCTTGCCTGCCCCGCCCTGCGTCTGTCTGCCCGGGCCTGCGCCTGCCTGTCCGGGCCTGCGTCTGCCTGTCCGGGCCTGCCGCGCCCGCTGAAAAAACAGTTGACGCGCGGTCGCTCCGTTGGCTATTGAATCGCTCCGCGCCACTGGCGCGTCGGCGCGTCCCCATCGTCTAGCTGGCCCAGGACAACGGCCTTTCACGCCGTCGACAGGGGTTCAAATCCCCTTGGGGACGCCAAATTTCAAGAGCCACCAGGAAAATTCCCGGTGGCTCTTCTTGTTGTGTCCGGCGATGCTGATCGAATGCCGTCATGAAAGCCTGTCCCCTTGCCCTGCATGGCAACCAGCCTGCGGGAATATTCCTTCCGGTGCCACGGCGGCCTCGGTTGAATGTCGTTGACTTCTGGGACAGCCGATCATGCGCACGCGCATGGTTCATACGGTGACAATTTCGCCAGCGCCACCAGCAGGATGCATTCACTCTTGTCTTTCGGGGGGGTGCCTCGGCATGCCCCCTGACGTCATCCGATTCGCCAATCCGCAACGTCATCCTCCTTCATCCGCTTGCGGGGGCACCGTGCACCGGTGCCGTTGCCGTTCCTGTCCGCGCCGTTCGATCCAGGCGGAATGATACTTCTTGCCCGACCGGGGGTGCGGGTACACAATGCAGTAGCCGGGGCGTCTTTTGCTGTGCCCCCCCTGCATTCCGTACCGCGGAGAGGTTGTTTGATGTCCCGCAGGTTGGCCCTGTTCATTTTTCGTATCCTCCCGTTCGCAGTGCTGTTGGGCGGGGCTTTTTCCGGTGTCTGCCGGGCAGATTCCGGCCCCGCGGATGTCCGGTTCACCCCGGCGGAGCAACGCTTCATCCGTGAATCCGCCCCCGTCACCCTGTGCGTGGACCCGGACTGGCCGCCCTTCGAGAGGGTGGAGGCGCGCAACGGTCAGCCGCGCCACGCGGGCATTGCCGCCGACATCATCGCGCTGGTGGCGCAGCGCACCGGCCTGTCCTTCGAACTGGTGCCCACGGCCACGTGGGATGATAGCATCGCGGCCGCGCGGGCGGGCCGCTGCCAGGTGCTCAGCTTCCTGAACCAGACGCCGCAGCGCGACGCATGGCTGGGTTTCACCGATCCCCTGCTGACCGACCCCAACGTGTTCATCACCCGGACGGAGCACCCGGCCATAGTGGACCCGGCGGTGCTGGAGGGCGCGACCATCGTGTTCCCGCGGGGAACGGCCATGGAAGAACTGGTCCGCAAGGACTACCCCAACCTGACGGTGCTGGTGACGGAGTCGGAGGCAGATGCCATTCGCATGGTGGAGGAACGCAAGGCGGACATGACCATGCGTTCGCTCATCGTGGCGGCGTACACCATCCGCCAGCAGGGGCTGTTCAACCTGAAGATCGCGGGCAGGCTGCCGGAATACGAGAACAAGCTGCGCATGGGCGTGGTGCGGCACAACCCCTTGCTGCGCAGCGTGCTGAACAGGGGCATCCGTTCGCTGACGGTCGAGGAGCGCCAGCAGATCGTCAACCGGCACGTGCCCATCACCGCCCAGACGTCCGTGGATTACTGGCTGGTGGCCCGTGTGGCCGGGTTTTTCGCGCTGCTGGCCGGGGTGGTGCTGTGGTACAACCGCAGGCTTCAGCGCATGAACGCGGTGCTGGAGCGCCTGGCCCGCACCGATTCGCTTACCGACCTGCCCAACCGCAGCCGCCTGAACGAATTGTTCCGGCGCGAGGTGGAGCGGGCCCAACGCTATCGGCGGCCCTTTTCCATCGTCATCCTGGACATCGACCACTTCAAGCGCGTCAATGACGAGCATGGTCACCTGGCGGGCGACAGGACCTTGCAGGTCTTTGCCCGGGTGGTGCGGGACAGCGTGCGCGGGGCGGACTCCGTGGGTCGTTGGGGCGGCGAGGAATTTCTGGTGCTCTGCCCGGAAACCACGGCGGAAGAGGCCGTGCAACTGGCGGAGCGGTTGCGGGGGGCGTCGCGGGCCACGCGGTTCGAGGGGGGGCGCATCCATACCCTCAGCGCCGGGGTGGCGGCCTTCCGCGAAGGCGACAGCGTGGACACGCTGCTGCACCGGGCGGACACGGCCCTGTACCGCGCCAAGAACGGCGGTCGCGACCGGGTGGAGGTGGAGTAGTCCCCCTTGCGTCGGGCATGGCGCCGCCCTGCGACGCCATGCCCGGAATTTCGCGTGCGGGGGCGGCAGCGGGGCAAGGCCGGTCATGAACCGGTCCAGCGCCAGGGTGATGCGCCGCGAGGCATGGTCGTCACCGGGGGCGGCGCAGGCCGCAGCCATGGCCGCATGATGCCATTTAACGCGCGCGCACCACGCGGGCTTGCCCTTGCGGCGCGGAGCGGTTAGCCAGATGGTACGAAACCGCAGGGCCGGGCTGGTGTGCCCGTGCTGCTTGTCAGCCCGTTTCGGTCCTCCCCCGGTCCACGCCCAATACCTTCATGCCATGAACATTCCCATGCCCGCTCCCAGCCGTACCGCCCACTCCTCTGCGGTTTCCGGACATGCTCCGCGCCCCGTCGCGCCGGGCCATGCGCACGAGCAGGCCGTCTGCCCCCGTTGCGGAGGCCGGGTGTGCCAGCCCGGCCATGTGGGCCATGCGGGCCAGACGAATCAGGCCAATCGCGCGGGACGGGTGCCGGAGAGCGGGGCGGGCGACCTTGCAGGGCTGCTGCGGCGGGGACTGTCCGGTCCCATGCGCTACCTGCGGGCAGCGCCCCTGCCCCATGCCACCGGAGGCGTCTCCGCCCTCATTGGCGCAGGGCTGACCCGCGTGGCGCTGGAAGCGTTGGCGGAAGAAGCACTGTCCATGGGCCTGCTGCTGTTCATGCCCGCTTCCGGCTGGTTCGGACTGGCCCTGCTGTGCGGAGCCGACGGCCTGAGCCGCTACCGGGAATACCTGCGGGTGCGCCGCATGCTGACCCGCTGGGGGTTTGCCACCCGGCTGCTGCGTCCGCTGGCCTCGTCGCGCTGCCAGCGCGACGCCGCCATGCAGGCCGCGCGAGAGGCGGGCTGTGCCGACATGACTCGCGCCTACTACCGCCAACTGGGGTACCGCTGGTACCATCTGCTGCCCGACAGGGTGGTGGCCAACCCGCTGGCGTTTCTCGACACGCGGTTTCTGCGGGCCACCTTCTTGCCCGGCAAACGCTAGGGGCCGTTTCCGGATTGTCCCCCGGCCCGCGGTCATCCGCCAGAAGGATGTGGAGTTGGGCCAGAGGCTGCAAGTTCCTGTCGCGCGAGGTCGCGTTATGGTGTAATCTGAATCAACGCGGCGAGTAATTTCGGTGCGTTCCCCGTGGTATCGCGCGTGAAGGAGCGGTACACGGGGCAGGCTGGGCGGAACTGGTGGCGGAACTGGTGGCGGAATGGGCGCGGCGCGCGCAGGGGAGCGACTGGCATGGCAGCTGACGGCCACCACGATCACGACATCGTCGCAGCCGGGCAGGGTTCCGCGAATTCCGGTCGTCCGGATGACTCAGACAGTGTTCCCGGCGGCGCTCCGCCGGATTCCCTGCCCGCTGCCGCGCGCAGTGCGCCGTCCGATGTCCCGCCGGGTGCGGAATCCGGTGACGTGGCCGAACTTCATCGCCTGCTGGTTGAGCATCTGCCCAGCGGCTATGCCCTGCATGAAGTGCTCTGGGACGAGCACGGCCAGCCGCGCGACTACCGGTTTCTCGAGGTCAATCCCGCCTTCGAGGTCATGACCGGCCTTGCCCGCGAAAGGGTGCTGGGGCGCACCCTGCTTGAAGTGCTGCCCGACATCGAGCGCAAGTGGGTGGACATCTACGGCAGGGTGGTTACCAGCGGCGAAAGCATCTCCTTCGAGCACCGCGACGAACTGTTGGGCAGGCACTGGGACGTACGGGCCTGGCGCGCCGGGCCGAACAGGTTCGCGGTTGTCTTTTCCGACGCCACCCGCTGCAGGGTCATGGAAGACGAACTGCGCCGTTCCTCGGCCATGCAGCGTGCCATGATCCGCAACATTCCCTTCGATTTCTGGGCCCGCGACGCCAGCGGTCGCGTGGTCATGCAAAGCGACATTTCCGTGGCCTTGTGGGGCGATCTGACCGTTTCGCCCGACAGCGAGCGGGACGTGCCGGAGGCCACCCGCGCCGGATGGGCGGGCACCAACGCCCGTGTCCTGGCGGGCGAGACGGTGCGCCACGAGCACGAGGTGCTGCTGCGCGACGGCACCCGGCGGGTATTCTCCAGCATGGTCACTCCCATCCGCCCCATGCGTGAAGACACGACCGACGGGCTGCTCGGCATTCTCGGCATCAACATCGACATCACCGAGCAGCGCGCAGCCGAACAGGCCCTGCGCCGCAGCGAGGAGCGGTTCCGTTCGCTGATAGAGAACGCCCTGAACCTGCCGGTGCAGGGTTACGACCGCGAACGGCGGGTGTTCTTCTGGAACGCCGCCAGCGAACGGCTGTACGGCTTTACCAGCCAGGAAGCCATGGGCAGGCGGTTGGAGGAACTCATCATTCCGGACTACATGGCCGACGAGGTGCGGCGTGACGTGGCCCACTGGGTGGAGACCGGCATCGCCCCCCGCGCGGGCGAATTGCGCCTGCGCCACAAGGACGGCAGCCCGGTGGCGGTGTATTCTTCGCATGTTGCGTTGCAGGGGCCGGGCGGCGAGCCGGAGATGTACTGCATCGACGTGGACCTCAACGACCTGCGCCGCGCCGAACTGGCCCTGCGCGAAAGCGAGCAGCGCTTCCGCTCGCTGGTGGCCAACCTGCCGGGCGTGGTCTACCGCTGCGAGGCCGAACCGCCGTGGCGGGCGTTGTTCATTTCGGACCAGGTGGAGCAGCTGACAGGGCATCCGGCGGCGGACTATCAGCAGGGGGGGGTGGCCCTTGAGCACATCATCCACCCCGACGACCGCGCCAGGGTCGTGGCGGGCATGGAGGTGACCACCGATCCGGACGGGCATTTTTCACTGGAATACCGGGTGCTGCATGCAGACGGCACCCAGCGCGCGGTCATGGAGCAGGGGCGGCGGGTGCTCGACGAGTCGGGCAGGGTGTTTCTGGACGGGGTGATCCTGGATGTCACGCCCCTGCGCCAGGCCCTGAGCGACCTTGCCGCCGCACGCGACTTCCTGGACGCGGTAATGGAGGCCATGCCCTCCGCCCTGGCCGGGGTGGGACCGGATGGTCTGATCATCCACTGGAACCGCGCGGCGGAAGAGGCGTCCGGCCTTTCGCGCGATGCCGCGCGCGGGCGCCCTGCGGCAGAGGTGTTGTGCCGGCTGGTGGGTGCGGCCCCGCATGTGCACGAGGCCGTGGCCCGGCGT
>NZ_VRYY01000014.1 GCF_015731765.1 Nitratidesulfovibrio oxamicus | reverse complement strand
GGCAGGCATGGTTTCTCCCGGAGAGGGGGAGCCCGCCGCCACCTCGCCCGGGGCGTCCGCGTCCGCCGAACCGCGCACCGCGCTGGGCCGCATGGCCTCCAAATCCGGCGCCGACCTTGCCGCCCCGCTGGAAAGCAAGAAGAAGGAACCGGTCAAGGGGACTAACAAGGGGACTGACAAGGGCACCGACAAGGGTACGGACAAGGTCGCTTCGGCCAAGCAGGCAGAGAAGGCTGCCCCGGCCCCCGCCAAGGCAGAAAAGACGGCAAAGGCCGCCCCAGCCGCAGCCCAGCCAGCCCCGGCCAAGGCCGCAGCCGCCCCTGCGTCGCCGCGGGCAGCCACGGGTGACCATGCCATCACTTCGGCCACCATCAAGTTCTCGGGCAGCACGGCCATCCTGCACCTGCAAGGCGATGCGCCCATCCAGTACAAGTACATCGTGCTGCCCAACCCGGATCGGCTGGCCCTGGACCTGGTCGGCTCGTGGTCGGTTTCCGCGCCCGCGGTGCCGTCCAACCGGGTCATCGAAAAGGTGCGCGTGGGCCGCTACGGCGAGAACACCCGCATCGTGCTGGACCTGAAGGCCGCGCCCACCAAGCATGAGGTGGTCAAGAGCGGGGATAAGGGCATAGAGGTCCGCGTCCAATAGGACGCTGTCGCCAAATCGCCTTTTTCCCGCTGGCGGACCGGGCCGAAGGGGGCGAAGCGTGTCCGTCAGGTTCGCTTCGCTCACCCAACGGCCAAGGCTCCGGTCGAATACGCCAAAAGCGCGCTGCGGTCCTTCAGGAAACCTGATCTGGACGTAGTGCTTGCTTGCCGAAATCATTCACAAACAAAAAAAGCGGGATGGCATGCGCCGTCCCGCTTTTTGTCATGTCCGCCGCCCGCAAGGGCGCGGCGCACGTCCTTGCGGCGTTATTCCACGTCGAACCCGGCCTTGCGGATGGCTGTCTTCACGGCGTCCACGTCCACCGGGGCCGATTCGGTCCATGTGGCCTCGCCCTTCTCCAGGCTGACATCCACGTCCTTGACGCCGGAAACCCCGGCAACGGCCTTGGTCACGGACATCTTGCAGTGATTGCACGACATCCCCTTCACGGTAACGCTGGGCATGGCTGGCTCCTTGGCTTGCGGGTCACGAATGTTGCGCATGCCCTTGCCTTGCGGCGGGCACGGGATTACTTGAATGAGAACGCCTTTCAACAACATAGGCTCCGGGGTGCGGTTTGGCAACAGGCCGCCGGGTCCGGGGCCGTCGTTTCGGTCGGCGCCGGGACAGCACACCCCTTGTCTGCTGCCGCTGTCGTTGACCGCAGGAGCCCCCATGACCACGCCCGACGAACTGCCCGGTGTTCCGCAACAGCCCGCCACTGTCTCCGGCGCCTCTCCCGTCCCGGAAGGGGACGCCGCCTCCGCCCTGCTCCGGCCCGACCTGTCCCGGCCCGACCTGTCGCGGCAGATCCTGCCGGTGCGCGGCATGACCTGCGCAGTGTGCGCGGGCCGCATAGAGCGCATGGTGGGGCAGATGGACGGGGTGTCGCGCATCAGCGTGAACCTGGCCACCGAGACCATGGACGTGGCCTGGAACCCCGCTGCCCTGCATCTGGAGGACATTGCCGAACGGGTGAAGGACCTTGGTTTCGAGGCCGTGCTGCCCGATCCCGCATCCACCGCCGAACCTGACGACGGCCTGCTGCGCTACGCCGTGCGCGGCATGCATTGCGCGGCCTGCTCCGCGCGCATCGAGCGCGCCGTGGGCCAGATGGAAGGAGTGGCCGCCGTCACGGTCAGCCTGGCCACGGAAACGGCCCAGGTCATGCCCGCTCCCGGCCTTGGCCCGGATGCAGCGGAGACCCTGGCCGCCGCCATTCCCGCGCGCATCGCGGACCTTGGCTTTTCGGCGGAGCGCATCCTGCCCAGGCAGGATGCCGGCACCGCGTTATGGGAATCCCAACGCGAGGAAGCTGCCGCACGTCTGGCCCTCATGCGCGGCAAACTGGCGCGCGAATTCGCCTTCACCATTCCGTTGCTGGTGCTGTCCATGGGCCACATGGCGGGCCTGCCCCTGCCCGCCTGGCTCGACCCGCACCACGCACCGCTGGCCTTTGCACTGGCGCAACTGCTGCTGACGCTGCCGGTGATGTGGTTCGGGCGCGATTTCTACCGTATCGGCTTCGGCAATCTGGCGCGCCGCGCCCCCAACATGGATTCGCTGGTGGCCGTGGGCACGGGCGCGGCCTTTGCCTACAGCCTTTGGAACACCGTGGAGATCGGCCTTGGGGTGGAAGTGGCCCGGCGGGTCATGGACCTGTACTACGAGTCGGCGGCGGTGCTCATCGCGCTGGTGTCGCTGGGCAAGTACTTCGAGCTGCGGTCGCGCGCCCGCACGTCAGAGGCCATCAAGGCCCTGATGGAGCTTGCGCCGGACACCGCCCTGCGCATGGAAGGCGGCGAGGCGCGCGAGGTGCCCGTGGCCTCCGTACGGACCGGTGACCGGTTGCTGGTGCGGCCCGGCGCGCGCATCGCCGTGGACGGAGTGGTGGAAGAGGGCGCCAGCAGCGTGGACGAGGCCATGCTGACCGGCGAAAGCCTGCCCGTGACCAAGAACCCCGGCGACCCGGTGGCGGGCGGCACCATCAACAGGCACGGCTCGTTCGTCATGCGTGCGGAAAGGGTGGGCGCGGACACCGTGCTGGCCAGGATCATCCGGCTGGTGCAGGACGCCCAGGGGTCCAAGGCGCCCATCGCCAACCTGGCCGACCGGGTGAGCCTGTGGTTCGTCCCGGCGGTGATGGCGCTGGCGGTGCTGTCCGGCGTGGCGTGGTATGTCGCCGGTGCGGAATTCACGTTTGCGCTGCGCATCTTCGTGGCGGTGATGGTCATTGCCTGCCCGTGCGCCATGGGACTTGCCACGCCCACGTCCATCATGGTGGGCACCGGGCGCGGCGCGCAACTGGGCGTGCTGATCAAGAGCGGCGAGGCGCTGGAACATGCCGGGCGGCTTACCGCGCTGGTGTTCGACAAGACCGGCACGCTCACCGTGGGCAGCCCGCGCCTTACGGACGTGGTTCCCATTTCCGGCAGCGGTGAAGGTGTGGCGGCGGCCCCCGGCAGTTCGCCTTTTGACGAACCTGCGCTGGTGCGCCTTGCCGCCTCGCTGGAAGCCCTGTCCGAACACCCCCTGGCAGAGGCCGTGGCCGCCGGAGCCACGGAGCGCGGCCTTGCCCCGTGGCCGGTACAGGACTTTCTGGCCGTGCCCGGCAAGGGCGTGCGCGGCAGTGTGGCGACCGATGATGGTGCGCAGCGTGCCGTCGCCATCGGCAACGCGGCCTTCATGGCGGCGGAGAGCGTGACCGGGCACGATGCACCTCACGTCACAGCCCGCGCCGATGCGCTGGCCGAACAGGGGCGCACCCCGTTGTACATGGCCGTTGATGGTCGCATGTCCGCCCTGTTGGGCGTGGCAGACCCGCTGAAGCCGGAAGCCCCGGCGGTGGTGCGCCGCCTGAGGGGCATGGGCGTGCGCGTGGTGATGCTGACCGGCGACAACCGCCGTACCGCCCTGGCCGTGGCCCGGCAGGCGGGCATCGACGACGTGCGGGCCGAAGTGCTGCCGGATCAGAAGGAACAGGCTGTCAGCGCGCTGCAGGCCGAGGGATACGTGGTGGGCATGGTGGGCGACGGCATCAACGATGCACCGGCCCTGGCCCGCGCCCACGTGGGCATCGCCATGGGCACCGGCATCGACGTGGCGGTGGAGGCGGGCGACATCGTGCTGCTGCGCGGTGGGCTGGACGGGGTGCTCACGGCCCTTGCCCTCAGCCGGGCCACGGTGCGCAACATCCGCCAGAACCTGTTCTGGGCCTTCGGCTACAACGTGCTGGGCATTCCCGTGGCGGCGGGGCTGTTGCACGCCTTTGGCGGGCCCACGCTGTCGCCCATGATAGCGGGCGCGGCCATGGCCCTTTCGTCGGTTTCCGTGGTCAGCAATGCGTTGCGGCTGCGCTTTTTCACGACGGATAACGGGCCGGAAGGCTGGGCGGCGACCGGGCCCGAGGGCGAACCGGGGAAGAACGCATAGCCGACATGCCGTGGGCGAAACGCAAGGGGCGCCGGATCATGATGATCCGGCGCCCCTTGCCGTTCCCTCCCGGGGTCCGATTGCCCGGTTGGCCGATTGCCCCATGCCCGGCTCGGATGCTTCCGTGTCGTGGTGCTCCATGCCGGGCACCCCGATCATTCCGCAGGCAAACCCACGACATGGGTGCGCACTGACGGCGGAACGAACCCGCAACGGCTCAGTATTCCTTGATATATTCGTCCAGGCTGTCGGCGGTGCAGTTGCGGCTGACCCAGTAGGCGGCGGCCCAGACCATCAGCGCCGTGGCCTGGGTGTCGTCCAGGCGTTTCAGCTTGGCTTCCAGGCTGGCCTTGCTGGCCCCGTGCTTGGTGTGCACCATGCCCACGTCGCAGGCGTCCATGACCCGCAGCAGCAGGTAGGACAGCCGGGTGTGGTCGGGCAGCAGGCGCAGGTCCTTGTGGGCCTCGATGATGGTCTTCAGTTCCGGCCCGGAAAAGATGCTTTTGATGGAGGAAATGGCGCGGAAGAAGGTGTCCACGGCCCACGGGAGGATGAATTCCGCCCCGGCGCTTTTGGTGCGGAAATAGTCCTTCAGCCAGCGTTCCTGCTCTGAAGATATTCTGGCGGCAACCTGAGGCATGTTCGCCCTCCCTGCTCGGGGTGCGGCTGTCGTCCTGCTGGGGCGGCGACGGCAGTGCGGCACGGTCGTGCGGTATCTGCGTCTCCGTTCCGGCGGGCCGGGCCGCATGGCCTGCATGCGCGCCACACGGGCGCAACGCAATCGCCAAGCATGCCCCCGTGCACACCGGTCTCACGGGGCACGTTAGGGCAGAGCGGGAAAAAGCTCAAGAAAAAATCTAGAAATGGCCGCGCGTGCTTACGCGTCCGGTCATGTGCGGCGGCAGCACGGGGTTGCACGGCGTGGCAAGGCATGGGGCCGGATGGGAGAGAGGAGGGCAGGGAAGGGGCGAGTGCGCTGCAGCGCAAGATTGAATCGCCTGCTGCAGCGCACGGATGCGGGCGCGGCAACGGATGCGGGCGCGGCAACGGAGCAGCTACGCGCGGGCGCGGCTACAGGTTCACGTCGCCTTCCAGCACTGCGCCATGGGGAATGACGGCCTGCATGCACGAGGGATTGCGCACCACCACCCGCCCGCGCGCGGTCACGCTGCCGCCGAACAGCACATCCCCATGCACGGCCAGCGCGCCGCAGTGCAGCAACGATGGCGCCCCGTGCGGAAAGCGGGCCATCAGCCGGTCCCAGGTGCCGTAATGCGCGCCATCCAGTTCCACCAGCACGTTGGGGGTGGTACAGGCGGGGTTGGGGCGCACGCGGCCATCGGGTTCCAGCAGGGTGCGGTCGGACCACAACACCAGAAGGTCGCTGCACTTTTTCACGGGCAGAAAGCGTTCGCGCCGGGTGACGATGGCCCGCGCCCTGGGGAACAGCGAAATGGCCGCGCCCATGGCCGTTTCCACCTGCCAGACCTTTTCCGAATCGGGGTCGCGGGGGTTCACGGTCTTGGGGTTGCGGATCATGGGCAGGCGCAGCAGGCCGTGCTCGTCGATGTGCTGGCGCAGGGCGTGCAGGTCCAGCCAGATGTTGTTGGTGTTGAACAGCCCGTAGCGCGCGATGTCCTGGAAGCGGGCCAGGTCGCCGTCCGGGCACTGGGCCAGTTCGCGCAGTACCAGCCCGCCGTCGCGCGAGCGGGCCAGGTGCCCCCCCTTGCGGTCGGACGCGGTGCGCGGCGCGCATTCCATAAGGAAGGGGATGTCCTCTTCCATGAGGTAGCCGAGAATGGCCGGGTCCAGCGTGGCGCCCAGGTTGTCCGCGTTGGAGATGAGCGCGTAGCGGCGGCCCGATTCCAGCAGCCGCACAAGATGACCGGACAGGGCCAGGGCGGCGTACAGGTCGCCGTGGCCGGGCGGGTTCCATTCCAGGTCCGGGTTGTCCGGGTACTCCACGGGCAGCAGGGTTGCCCGGGACACCTTGGGAAAGCGGTGCTGCAGGAAGGTGCCCGGCCTGCCGGTGTGTTGCAGGCCCAGCACGTCCAGTGCGCGCAGGGTGTCCTGATGGGTGGAGAAGCTGTTCATGAACAGCAGCGGCGAAGGCCCGCCGTGGGTGCGGCGCTGATGCTCGGCCTGGCGCACGATGAGTTCGAGAAAGGTGGCCCCGTCCTTGGCGGGCAGCAGCGACTTGGCATGGGTCATGCCCATGCTGGTGCCAAGGCCGCCGTTCAGCTTGATGCACGCGGCCTCGCGCAGGCGGGCGCGACCGGTGGCGGCGTAGGGAGCCAGGTCGTCCAGCAGCGGCAGATCGTCGCGGCCTACGGGCAGGATGTCCGATTCTGGAATCAGCCCGGTGCTGCCGCAGGCCAGTTCCTCCAGATAGGAGGCGAACAGCGCCACCAGAGGGGAAGGCAGCCCGGCGCGGGCCATCTTGGCGGCAAAGGGCTGCAAAGGAACGGTGCACATGCCGGTGGTCGCGTCCGCATCGGGAATGCGGGCGGGGGCGATGGAAGGGGCGGCTGGCCGGGTCAGCAACTCGGGGCCGGAATGGGGCATGGCAACCTCTGCGAACGGTATGAAACTGTCCCGACGGCGCGCCAGAGAGCGGTGCCGCTGGAATGGGCGTGCAATACTACGCCAAGTGTAGCACAAGTTCAAGAAAAGGACAGCGGAAAAGGGGGTTTGCGCGTGGCAAACCTGTTACGCCGGGATGGCGGAATGCCGTATCGGAAGGCAAAGAGGAATATTTGTAAATGGTTGCTGATAAAGGTGGCGGCGCGGCGAACGTATCGCCGCGCCGCCGGAAGGTGCGCGCCTGGGGGCAGCGGGGGAAGGAAAGGGCGAAGACTACAGGTACCCGTGCAGCGGGCCGCCGGGCGCTGCCAGCGCGTCCACACGGAGCTCCACGTCGGGGTCGGTTTCCAGCGCCGGGGCGTGGAACGACTTCAGCCGTGCGTCGATGACCAGCGGGCCGGTGCAGCCCCAGTGCTTGCAGTGGGTGAACTCGCCCGCGCCGTACATGTCGGTGGCCGGGTCGGACCGGGTGAAGACCACCCACAGGAAGTTTTCCCAGTTGGCGGCGGTAAAGGCCGGGTCGTCCACAACCACGAACAGGGGCAGGCCGTCCAGCCCGTGCGCGTGGGCCAGCCGGGCGGCCAGCGCGTGCATGGCCGGGTCGTGCTCGTCGCGCTTCGCGGTATGCTTGGGTCCGCGCAGCACCACGATGCCCCTGCCGAACAGGCGCGGATCACCGAAGCTGCCGTCAGCAGCGGCAAGGTCGCCATCTTCCGATCGCGAGTCCAGCGGCAGGTCGCCGGGCAGGGTATCGGCCAGTTGCCGCTTGCGCGGGCCCGCCGCCGCCCACACCAGCTTGGAGCCCTGGTTCAGGCTGATGCCGGTGTAGTCCAGGGTGTCGATGGTGGTGCGGGTGACGAAGTGCAGGTCGCGGGTGAAGTCGGTGCGCTCCAGCATGTGCGTGAAGAAGCCGGGGAAGTCGTGCGTGGACATGGAGGGCGCGTCCTCGTGGGCCATGATCAGCACGTACTTGGACAGCGAGGTCTGGGTGGAACCCAAGAGGGCCATGCCGCAGGTGATCAGTTCCTGCGGTTGGCGTTCGCCGGCGTAGGGCACGTAGCGTTCGCTGCCGATGGCCAGCAGCAGCGGGTGCACCCCGGCGGCGTCCACGGCGTGGATTTCGCGCACGCCCGCGAATACCTGCGGCACAAGGGCGGCGGTAAGCTGGTGGATGAAGTCGCCGAACACGGTGTCTTCCTGCGGGGGGCGGCCCACCGTGGTGAACGGCCAGATGGCGTCCGGGCGATGGTGCACCGCGTCCACCCGCAGCACGGGAAAGTCGTGCGCGAGGCTGTAGTAGCCTAGGTGATCGCCGAAGGGGCCTTCCGGCTTCTGGTACGGGGCGATGGCGCCGCTGATGCAGAAGTCGGCCTCGGCCAGAATGGGCAGGCCACCGGGACGACGGATCATGGGAATGCGGAAGCCCGCCATGGCCCCTGCGAACAGGATTTCGGCAAGGCCTTCCGGCAGGGGCATGACGGCGGCCAGGGTCATGGCGGGCGGCCCGCCCACGAAGATGTTCACCTTCAGCGGCTCGCCCCGGCGCAGGGCCTGGGCATGATGGTACCCGATGCCCCGGTGGATCTGGTAGTGCAGGCCCACCTCGCGGTCCTTCTCGTAGTCCGGGCCGTCCAGCTGCACGCGGTACATGCCGATGTTGGACTGCATGGGGCCGGGCGCGTCGGGGCTTTCGGTGTACACCTGCGGCAGGGTGACGTAGCCGCCGCCGTCCATGGGCCACGAGATCAGGCGCGGCAGGTCGCTGATGGAGCAGCGGTGGCGCAGCACAGGCCCGTCGGACACGGATTTCGGCAACATGGACCACAGGGCGCGCGGCACGCCGGTGTAGCGCAGGGGGTGGCGAAAGGCGTCGAAGGGGTCCAGCTTCAGGCGGAAGATGCCTTCCACGGCGCGCAACGTATCGCGAAAGATGAATTTCGTGCGCTCCATGGTGCCGAACAGGTTGGCCAGCATGGGAAAGCGGCAGCCCTTCACCCGCGTGAACAGCATGGCGGGCGCGCCCGCGCGGTAGGCGCGGCGCTGGATGGCGGCGATCTCGAGGTTGGCGTCCACCTCTGCGTCTATGCGCACGAGGTGCTTGTGGCGTTCAAGGTCGGCGGCGCAGGCGAAAAGATTGCGGTAGGTCACGGGTTCCTCGTGCTGACGGCGTGATGGCCATGGTTCGCCCGGGCTGGTTGGCGCAGACCGGTACGTGCAGACTGGTGCGGGCATGTCGCGGGCCCGTGCGGTGGGGGCCTGGGTGACCGGCGGCCACAGGTGACGACCGGCGGCGCGGCGGGGTTCGGGAATGCGACAATGCGACAAGCTTGCCCGCGACGCAAGCCCGGAGTGGGGGCAAGGGGAACGGGTGCCGGATTGGCCGAGTGGATCGGATGGGCCGAGTGGATCGGATGGGCCGAGTGGATCGGATGGGCCGGACGTGGAGGACGAGAAGAGCGTGACGGACGCTGTGGGCGCGAAGGGCGCGGGCAGATGGCTGGAGGCAGGGAAGGACTGTTGCGGCTCCGGGACGCCGTGGCGGTTGCCGCAACCTCGAAGGATCGTGAACGGCGCGGACGTCAGCCCGCTTCCAGCCGGTAGCCCACGCCGCGCACCGTGCACAGGCGGGTGCCGCTGTTGGTGCCGGTAGCGCCAAAGCCCGCCGCGCGTTCCAGGGTGCGCCGCAGGCGCGAGACCAGCACGTCTACTGCATGAGGCGCATGAGGCGCGTGGGAACCATTTTCCGGAATTGGCGCGGCGTAATCCAGGCACCAGTGGGCGATGTCCGCCCGGTGCACCACGCTGCCCGCCCGGCGCAGCAGCAGTTCCAGCAGCAGCCGTTCCTGCGGGTGCAGGGAAAGGGGGCGAAAGTCGCGGGTGGCGCGCCCGCTGACCGGGTCGAACACGATGTCGCCCAGCGCCAGCACCCCGGTGGCCAGCGGCCCTCTGCCGGGCGGTGCGG
>NZ_VRYY01000013.1 GCF_015731765.1 Nitratidesulfovibrio oxamicus | reverse complement strand
AGCCGGATTCGGGCGCGGGCGCGGGCGCGGTCCTGCCATGCCGCCCGCCACCGGCGACGGACAGTGACGGTCACCGGCGATCGGACAGGCAGCCCGGGAAACGCCGTCCCCGGCAGCCTGCATGGACGAGCCACGGCGACGGAGGCCGCATGAAACTGGCCATTGCCAGCGGCAAGGGGGGCACGGGCAAGACCACCGTTGCCGTGAACCTTGCCGCGCTGCTTGCCGCGCGGGGGCACCAGGTGACGCTTGCCGACTGCGACGTGGAAGAACCCAACGCGCACCTGTTCCTGCCCGTGGAATGGAAAACGCGCGAACAGTGCACCCTGCCCGTGCCCAAGGTGAACGAAACCCTGTGCCTTGGCGCGGCATGCCGCCGCTGCGTGGACGCATGCCGCTTCAAGGCGCTGGCATTCATGGGCGATGCGGTGCTGGACTTTCCGGACCTGTGCCACGGCTGCGGCCTGTGCGCCCTGGTCTGCCCCACGGGTGCCATGACCTATGCCACGCGTCTGGTGGGCGAGGTGCGCGGCGGCATCGCGCGCATCCGCCCAGCCATGGGCGCCAGTGCAGACAGGGTGAACATGGCGGACAGAACGGGCAGGCCGGACAGAGCCCCCGATCTTCCCGCCACCGCACCCGTCCTGCGCTTTCGTGACGGGGTGCTGCGCATCGGCGAGGCCATGGCCACCCCCCTGATCAAGGCGGTGAAGGACATGCCGCCACCTGCCGTACCCCCCGGCGCGCCCTCTGCGCAGGGACCGTGCGCCTTTGTCATCCGCGACTGCCCGCCGGGCGTTGCCTGCGCCGCCATCAACGCGGTGCACGACGCCGACCTGTTGCTGCTGGTGGCCGAGCCGTCACCCTTCGGCCTGCACGATCTGCGCCTGGCCGTGGGCCTTGCGCGGCATTTGCGCCTGTCCCATGCCGTGGTGCTGAATCGGGCCGGAATGGGCCTGCCCTCCGCACCGTCGTCGGCAGAGGCTGCGGGCATCCCGGCGGGCGACCCCGTACAGGACTGGACCGCGCGCGAAGGCGTGCCCCTGCTGGGGGTCATCCCCTTCAGCCGGGCCGCGGCGGAATGCGGGGCCACCGGCAGCCTGGTGCACGACGCCGCGCCGGAGGTGCGCGCCGCCTATGCCGGATTGGCGGACGCGCTGGAGAACCTGGCCAGAGTGGCGAAACCGGTCACAGCGCCCATGGTGACGGATGATCCCGCCGCCACCACGAGCGCCAAGGAGCGGACATGCGACAGATAGTGGTCATCAGCGGCAAGGGGGGGACGGGCAAGACCAGCGTCACGGCGGCGCTGGCGGCGGTGGCCCGCGAAAGCGCGGCCACGGCGGGCACTCGCGAAGGAGTGACGCAACCGCCCGCGCTGGTGCTGGCCGACTGCGACGTGGACGCATCGGACCTGCATCTGCTGCTGGCTCCCGTGGTGCGCGAGCGGCACGACTTTCACAGCGGCGTGCTGGCCCGCATCGACGCGGCCCTCTGCACCGGCTGCGGCACCTGCACCGCAGCCTGTCGCTACGGCGCCCTGAACGCGCCGCCGCATGTGGCACGCGAAATGTGCGAAGGCTGCGCCGCCTGCGCCCACGTCTGCCCGGAAGGGGCCGTGGCGCTGGATGAACGCCACTGCGGCGAATGGTACGTTTCCGACACCCGCTTCGGCCCCATGGTGCACGCGGCGCTCGGCATCGGCGAGGAAAATTCCGGCAAGCTTGTCAGCACTGTGCGCAACCGCGCCCGCGAAATCGCCGAATCACTGGGCGCGGGCACCGTGCTCATCGACGGCTCGCCGGGGGTAGGCTGCCCTGTCATCGCCTCGCTGGCCGGAGCGGACATGGCCTTGCTGGTAACGGAACCCACGGTTTCGGCGCTGCACGATCTGGAGCGGGTGCACGCCCTGACCAGGCACTTCGGCGTGCGCGCCGCAGTGCTTCTGAACAAGGCGGACATCCACACCGGCATGGCTCGCCAGATGGAGGCATACTGCGCGGGACACGGGCTGCCCCTGCTCGGCAGCCTGCCCCATTCGCCGACATTCATGGCCGCGCAGTTCGCCGGGCTTTCCGTGCCGGAATTCGCGCCCCATGCCGAAGGCGTCCTGTTCAGCGAGGTATGGAACAACTTGCAGGCCATGACGACCACGACAACAGAGACCTGACGGCAGCCGCCCACATCCCCGGCGGAACGCGCTCCACAATCGGCACCCTGCCTGCCCGACCCGTGCGAAATGGCACACCGCGGACAGCGCCCTTCTTTGCCGCAACGTTCGTGTTTTTCCGAATCCCAGCGACATGACATGAAAACCTGCGGTCCGTCACCCGGACCGCAGGTTTTTCTTTACCCGCAAATCTCGTGCGATTGACAGAAAACGCACGGCGGCGCTATAGTCACATGCGTAAATTTTCTAAAGATATTCGTGAGCTGCGCGCAGGCCGCAGGGCGGAAAAGCCCCTCGGAGAAGCCTGTGGCAGAGACCGGCCACAACGAGGTTCGTGATGCATGACGATGTCGAGCACCTGCTGAAACGGCACCAGAACGCCATGGAACGCCACGAGCGCACCATGCGCGAGGCCGAACGCAAGCGCCGCAGCGAAGAGGAACGCCTGGACCAGGCCTACGCGGCCTTGCGCCAGCGTCTTGCCGTCCAGCCCGACGCCGGGGACGTGGTGCTGCCGCCCCCGCCCGGCATGGCCGGGCCTTCGCAGGGCACCCTTGGCGGCCTTCTGGGCAGCCTGCGCGCGCTGCTGTTCTGATTTTCCGCTCTCCAGAGACGCAAACGTCACCACCGGGTCCGCCCGGTGGTGACGTTCTTTCATGGTACCCGTAACCCGCGTGCACGCTGACGCAGCCCGAAGGCGCGATCGCGCCCTTCGGGTCGGCCTGCCAACGGGCGAAAAACACAATTCGGAAACCGCGCCTACCGCCCCCGCAACTGCCGCTTGTCCCCAACCCGGATGGTCACGCGTTCCTTGTCGAAGTATTCCAGCAGCGGAATCACGTACTTGCGCGAAAGGCCGCCCGACAGTTCCTTGAACCCCGCCGGGTCCAGGTCGTCGTGGGTGTCGAACCATGCGGCCACGCGGGCCTTCAGGTCCGCCATCACCGGGCCGGGGAAGTACAGCCCGTCCTTCACCTTCACCAGTTCCCCGGCGTCCTGCAGCAGCTTGAACACCGCCGCAGCTTCCTTGAATTCCAGCCCCAGCGGTTCCAGCACGTCCTTCGCATTGGGCGGGCTGCTGCCCCCTTCCGCGTAGGCGACGCGGATCTTCGCGCGCAGGCCCTCCTGATCCGACGCCAACGACACCTTGTGCCCCGGCAGGCGCAGCACGTCGCCCTCGGCCACCAGTTCGCCCGCCTTCAGCAGCCGCTCGATGATGAAATGCACCAGCTTGGGATGCAGCCCCCGGCCCCACCCGGCGGACAGCGCCCCGCGCGCCATGCCGGGTTTGAGCGGTTCGCGGGCGTGGTATTCCGCCGCGCGGGCCAGGCACCCCGCCCCCAGGCGGCGCACCGTCTCCGCGTCCACGTAGGCGCGTTCGTCCCGGTCGAAGCAGAACACCTGCCCCTTGGCCCCCAGGGCTTGCAGGGCCTTGTCCAGCCGCTTCGATTCCAGGTTGGTCAGCACCGAAAGCTGGGCAAAGCGCGCCCCGGCGGAACCGGCCAGCCGCAGCAGGGACTGGGTGGCCACCTCCTGCGTGGCGGCGTCCCCGGCCTCGTGCGCGTCGGGCAGGCCCTCCAGCAGGGCCAGCTTGTCGGAAAATTCGGCGTCCTTGCGGCGCAGGTCCAGCCCCAGAGGGTGCAGCACAGCGCCCCCGGCCACCGTGCGCAACGGCGAGAACGAACGCACCACGCAGCGGTCACCCGCCACGCCCACCATGGGCTCGGTAAAGCGCACCTCGCACAGGGCGGTTTCTCCGGGGGCCAGCTTGTCCCGGTCGGGGAAGTACAGCCGCGCCAGCACCTCGCGCGCGCCGTGGTGAAAGTGCACCTCGGTGCGGTTCTTCAGCGGCGTGGGTGCGGACGACAGGCAGGTCAGCCGGACCATCCAGCGCAGGGACGGGAACAGCGTGCCGGGGTGGGCCAGCACGTCGCCGCGCTGCACGTCCTCCACGTCCAGCCCCTGCACGTTGACGGCGGTGCGCCGCCCGGCCGGGGCCACGTCCACCGGGCCGCCGTGGCTTTGCAGACTGCGCACCTTCGTTTGCGCGCCGCCGGGGTACAGCACCACCTCGTCGCCCACCTTCACGCTGCCGGACACCATGGTGCCGGTGACCACCGTGCCATGCCCCTTCATGGTGAACACGCGGTCCACGGGCAGGCGGAACAGGTCGCTGCGGCGCACCGGGCGCAGTTCGCGCTCCAGCATCGCCAGGTGTTCGCGCAGGGCGTCCAGCCCCTGCCCGGTGGTTGACGACACAGGAAAGATGGGAGCGCCTTCAAGGAACGTCCCGGCCAGGAAACCGGTCACGTCCTCCTGCGCAAGCTCCAGCCATTCGGGGTCCACCATGTCCACCTTGGTCAGGGCCACAAGGCCGTGGCGGATGCCCAGCAGCGAGCAGATTTCCAGGTGCTCGCGGGTCTGGGGCATCACCCCTTCGTCCGCCGCGATGACCAGCATGACGAAGTCGATGCCCGACGCCCCGGCCACCATGTTCTTGACGAAGCGTTCGTGCCCCGGCACGTCCACGATGCCCAGCCGTCCGACTCCGGCCCCGGCGCCCGGCAGGTCGCAGAACGCGAAGCCGAGCTCGATGGTGATGCCCCGGCGCTTTTCCTCTTCCAGCCGGTCGCAGTCGATGCCGGTCAGCGCGCGGACCAGCGAGGTCTTGCCGTGGTCGATATGTCCTGCGGTGCCCATGACGACAGGCATGCGTGTACTCCCGGGTGGTAACGCCCCGGCAGGCAGTTTTTACATGCCTGCGGTGGGCGGGTGATGCCGGAGATTTCTCTTGCGCCTCCGGCGGGCATGGACGGCAGCCGTTGGCGAGTCTTCGAGCCTTACGGCTGGCGATCGCAGAGCGGCTTCGCCCCCTGCACCCCCTTCAATGTTCCTGATGGAATGAAGTACGCAGGGGCTACAGGGGAACAGCGCGGACACGGGCAGGCAGACACGGGAGCAACACCCCGGCATGAACCTCGCTTGCCTCGCATCGTCATGTGGTTGTAGGCAAAAAACAGCACGGACTCAAGCTGGCCGAACGGCGACCCAACTCGCAACACGCCGCCCAGACTGACGAAACGACGAAAATGCGCCATCCTGAACCCGCAAGTGGCCCGCGCGGGCATCCGGCGCGGCGCAACCCGGCCCGCCCCACAGCCCCCCATCTCCCACAGAAGAATCCCCCAAGGAGACCCCATGGAAACGCTGTCCCTGCGCACCACAGCGCGCGAACAATTGCTGGATGTGACCGAAGAACTTCAGGAACTGGTGGCCCGCAAGGGTTGGACCGACGGCGCGCTGGTGCTGTTCTGTCCGCACACCACCGGCGCGGTGACCGTGAACGAGGCGGCGGACCCGGACGTTGCCCGCGACATCGCCGTGAACATGGGCACCATCGTTCCCCGGCGTGGCGACTACCGCCACGCCGAAGGCAACAGCGACGCGCACATCAAGACCAGCCTGTTCGGGCCGTCCATGCTGCTCATCGTGGATGGCGGGCGGCTGCGCCTTGGCACATGGCAGGGGGTGTACTTCTGCGAATTCGACGGCCCGCGCGAGCGCAGGCTGTGGGTGCAGTGGCTGCCGGGGTAGCCAAGGCGACCACGACAACCAATACGGTCGGAAAGGCCGAACGGGCTATTCTTCCTTCAGCTCGCGCGTCATCAGTTCGCGCACCGCGTCGTGCGGGTTGGCGCCGTCGTGCAGCACGCTGTACATGGCGTCGGTGATGGGCATGTCCACGCCCATGGCGGCGGCAAGGTCGTGCACGGCCTCCGTGGTCTTCACCCCTTCGGCCACCATGCGCATTTCGGTGACGATGTCGGCCAGCGCGCGCCCCTCGGCCAGGCGCAGCCCCACCTGCCGGTTGCGCGAAAGGTCGCCCGTGCAGGTCAGCACCAGATCCCCAAGGCCGGAAAGCCCCATGAAGGTGGATGCCCGCGCGCCCAGCGCCTCGCCCAGGCGGGACATTTCCGCCAGCCCGCGCGTGATCAGCCCGGCCCGCGCGTTGCTGCCGAAGCCGAGGCCGTCGGACAGCCCGGCGGCAATGGCGATGACGTTCTTCACCGCGCCGCCAAGCTCCACCCCGCGCACGTCCGTGCTGGAATAGGTGCGGAAGCCGGGGGTGGAGAACACCTCGCGCAGCCGCGCGCCAAGGTCCGCGTCCGTGCAGCCCAGCACCACGGCGGTGGGCAGGTTGCGCACCACCTCTGCCGCGAAGGACGGCCCGGAAAGCACCGCATAGCGCGGGTCCAGCCCGTCCAGTTCCTCCGCCACCATTTCGGCGATGGTGCGCATGCTGCCCGTTTCCACGCCCTTGCTGGCGCTGACGAACACCACCTCGCGCGGCAGCAGGGGCCGCAGCCCGCGCAACACCCCGCGCACCTGCTGGCAGGGCACCACGGAAAGCACCACGTCCGCGCCTTCCAGCGCCTCGGCGGCGACCACGTACGCGCGCACGCCGGGATGCAGGGCCAGCCCCGCCAGATAGCGCGGGTTTTCGTGCCGGGTGTTGATGGCTTGCGCCACATCGGCGTCGCGCAGCAGCAGGCGCGCATCGTAGCCCTTGCCCGCCAGCAGGTGGGCCAGGGCCGTGCCCCAGCTGCCGCCCCCGATGACGGCGATGCGCATGGCGTCGCTGGTCATGTCGTGTTCTCCGTGGCCGCAAGCGGCCCGTGGTGTGCCAAGTGTGCCAAGTGTGCCAAGTATGTCAGACGTGCCGAGTCCATCAATGGTGCGAAAGGATATGGCAAAGCGCGAGCCGCCACAAGGCAGGCGCGCCGCGACCTCATACGGCAAACCGGTGACTGATGAGTGACGGACGGGTGACGGCGCCCTGCGCCCCCCGTCCGGGCAGGGGCCGCCTCGTCCGGGCAGCGCGCTCGCCCGAAGCCCCCTGTCCCCCCGCCTCACCACAGTACCCGCCCGTCTCCCCTCCCCTGCGGGTTGCGTCGTCCGGTGGGACGGGGTATCAGCGTGTGTCGAACCGCAACCGAACGAGGACCACGCATGAGCCGTCCCGACGACACCGCGCCCCGTTTCACCGAAACCGAGCGCCGCATCCTGGCCATCGTGCAAAAGAACCTGCCCGACAGCGCCACCCCGTACGCAGACATCGCCGCCGCCGTGGGCACCGACGAAGCCACCGTGCTCGACCTGCTGCGCCGCATGAAGGAAGACGGCTCCATCCGCCGCTTCGGCGCCAGCATCAAGCACCAGCGCGCCGGGTGGACCCACAACGCCATGGTGGCCTGGCGCGTCACCGAGCAGCAGGCCGAAGAGGCGGGCAAGCAGGCCGCCGACCACCCGCTGATTTCGCACGTGTACTACCGCCCCTCGTCCGCGCCCGACTGGCCGTACGAACTGTACACCATGATCCATGGCCGCCACGAAACGGAACACATGGAAGTCATCGCACAGCTGCGCCGCGAAACCGTGCTCGACGACTACGCCGTGCTCGAATCGCTGCGCGAGCTGAAAAAGACCTCCATGGTCTATTTTCCGGAATAGGCGCGATACCGGAAGACGCGCCCCCTGCGCCGCGCCTTTCAGGCACCCATTTTTTCATCCGGAAACCGCCTTTCTTCCTTATGCCCGCGACGGTCTTCCGCCGCGGGTGGCTGGTGCGGACGCGATGCGAGGAATTACGGGTTTTGTCCGCCGGGCAAGACGGATCGGCATTTTTGAGCGCAGATCGGCAGCCGTTAGGCGAGCGCAAGGCGCGAGTCTTACGGATGGCGAAAGCATCGCTGTACTCTTGTACGTGAGCATCAAAAATGCCGAGCCAACGCCGCCCGGCGACAAAGCGGTAGCCGTCAGGTGAGCACGGAGACCGACCCAAAGGGCGCAAGGCGTGGCCGTTGGGCGAGCTTGTGAGCCCTACGGCCATCGTGCGCAACGCGCGAACCTTACGGATAGCGACCGCAACGCGTAGGATTCTGATGGCAACGCCACCGCGATAACCACAGGCCGCCACCACCCGGCCCCGCCCTGCCAACGCCGAAACATACCCGCCCCGCGCGGGTTTCCGCCGGAACCTCACGCACGCCACGGAGAACGCAGCATGGACCACCGCTCCAAGGAACTTTTCGAACGCGCCCAGCACCTCATCCCCGGCGGGGTCAACAGCCCCGTGCGCGCCTGCCTGGGCGTGGACAGCGACCCCCTGTTCGTGGCCCACGCCAAGGGCAGCCACCTGACCACCGTGGACGGCACCACCTTTGTCGACTACGTGCAGTCCTGGGGCCCCATGCTGCTCGGCCACGCCCACCCCGTGGTGGCCAGCGCCATCCACGCCGCCGTGGACCGGGGCACCAGCTACGGCGCCCCCTGCGAGGACGAGGTGGTCCTGGCTGAAGCCGTCATCGACGCCCTGCCCGGCGTGGAAATGGTGCGCATGGTCAATTCGGGGACAGAAGCCACCATGAGCGCCCTGCGGCTTGCGCGCGGCGTCACCGGCCGCAACAAGGTGGTCAAGTTCGTGGGCTGCTACCACGGCCATGCCGACGCCTTCCTGGCCAGCGCCGGTTCGGGCGTGGCCACCCTGTCCATTCCCGGCACCCCCGGCGTGCCCGAGGCCACGGTGCGCGACACCCTGCTGGCCCCCTACAACGACCTGACCGCCGTGGCGGAACTGTTCACCCTGCACGGCAAGGACATCGCCGCCATCATCGTGGAACCGGTGGCGGGCAACATGGGCCTGGTCCTGCCGGTGAACGGCTTTCTGCAGGGCCTGCGCGACCTGTGCACCGAACACGGCGCGCTGCTGATCTTCGACGAGGTGATTACCGGCTTCCGCGTGAATTACGGCGGGGCGCAAAAGCGCTTCGGCATCACGCCCGACCTGACCACCCTCGGCAAGATCATCGGCGGCGGCCTGCCCGTGGGCGCGTACGGCGGCCGGGCCGACCTGATGCGCCGCATCGCCCCATGCGGCGAAGTGTACCAGGCGGGCACCCTGTCCGGTAACCCGCTGGCCATGGCGGCGGGCATCGCCACCCTGACCGAACTGAAGAAGTCCGACTACGACGCGCTGGAAGCCCGCGTGTCCGCGCTGGCCGCGGAACTGCAAGCCATCCTGGCGGCCAAGGGCGTGCCGGTGCGGGTGAACACCATCGCCTCCATGTTCACGGTGTTCTTCACCGACCAGCCGGTCACCGATTTCGCCAGCGCCAAGACCGCCAACGCGGCCCTGTACACCAGCTACTACAAGCAGATGCGCGACAAGGGCATCTACCTCGCGCCGTCGCCCTTCGAGGCGGCCATGGTCTCGTTCGCCCATACCGACGCGGACCTCGCCGCCCTGCTGGACGCCGCCCGGGCCATCACCCTTTCGGCGTAGCGCGCACGCGCCGGGGCCCTGCCCCGGACCATCGCAACGACACGGGGGCGGACGCCGGAACGGCCCCGCCCCCGCCTGCGTTGCGGCATCACCGTTTCCACCTGCGGCATCGAAAAGGGCCTGCGCGAA
>NZ_VRYY01000012.1 GCF_015731765.1 Nitratidesulfovibrio oxamicus | reverse complement strand
GTGCCTGCCCAACTGGTGCAGCATGGCCGCCAGCGGGGTGTAGGTGGTCTGGGCGGCGGCGCGGCGGCGGGCCCGCAGGGCGCGTGTGACGGGCCGGATGAACAGGCGGCGGATGATCCCGAAGGGCGCCAGCAGCGCGCCCACCACCAGCACCGGAACCGATCGTCCGGGGGCGGTGTCCAGCCGCATGCGTCCGTTCACCCCGTTGAGGATGAACGAGATGATCAGCGACAGCGAGAGATACAGAACCGTGGCGGCGCTGGTGGCCTCGAAGCCCTTGAAGGTCAGCGATTCCACCTGCTGGGCATGCCAGGTAAGTTCCGCCACGCCCACCACCATGGCCAGCGACGAGTTCTTCATGTTGTTCAGGAACTCGCTGCCCAGCGGGGGAATGATGGCCCGGAACGCCAGCGGCAGGATGATGGTGCGCAGCACCTGGAAATAGGACAGGCCCGAGGAGTAGGCCGCTTCCAGCAGGCCCTTGGGAATGGACTGGAGCCCGGCGCGGATCACTTCGGCCATGAACGAGGCGGTGTAGATGGACAGGCCGATGGTGGCGCACCAGAATTCGAACTGGATGGAGAACAGCGCCTCGCGCACGTTGTCGGGCAGAATGGCCGGAAAGGCGAAATACCAGAAGAACAGTTGGATGAGCAGCGGCGTGTTGCGGAAGAACTCGATGACGCAGGTGGCCGTGACCCGCAACGGGCGGAACAGCGAAAGCCGCGCAAGCCCCAGCATGGTGCCCAGCAGCAGCGCAATGGCCGAACTGATCAGCGAGATGCGCACCGTGTTGGCAAGGCCCTTCAGGATTTCCGCGCCCATGACCACGCCGTAGGTCTCGTTGCGCGTGAAGAGCATGCTCCACTTGAATTCGTAGCCGAAGTCGAAGACCCAGCCGCAGTAGTAGATGGCGAACGTCGCCAGCGAGATGAGGACCGCGTTCTGGACCCAGGTCTTTTCCAGCCAGTATCGGATCATGTGCCGTTCCGGAGAGGGGCGCGCCGTGCCCCGGCGGGGTGCGGTTGCGGCGGCGCGTGCGTGGTCTTGGTGCATGTGCGGGCGTGCGGCCGCAGGGTTGCCGCCCGCCCGCGCGCTGGTGCGCGGGTCTTCAACAATACGCAAGCCCGGACGGGCCGGGCTTGCGCACAATATTCAGCAGGTGTGGACCGTTAGGGCCACATTTCGATCTGGCCGGCCAGCGGCATTTCGAACGGGGTGCCCGGGCCGTACCACTTGTTGTAGATGGTCTTGTAGGTGCCGTCCTTCCACATGTCCTGGATGGCGGCGTTCACGGCGTCGCGCAGGGCGGAATCGTCCTGGGGCATGGCCATGCCGTAGGGTTCGTCGGACAGGAAGTCGCCCACCAGTTCGAACTGGCCGGGGGTCTTGGCGGCGTAGCCGACCAGGATCGAAGCGTCGGTGGACCAGCCGGCCACGCGACCGTTCTGCAGCGCCTGGAAGCACTCGGATTCCTTCTGGAAGGAGATCACGTTGGTTTCGGCGTTGGGGTCACCGGCTTCCTTCAGGGCGCGGCGCACGTTCACTTCGGAGGTGGTGCCCTGCATGGTGGCGATCTTCTTGCCCACCATGTCCTTCACGGACTTGAACTGGCCCTTCTTGGCCAGGATCTTCTGGCCGTCGAAGAAGTAGGTCAGCGAAAAATCGACCGACTTGTCGCGCTCGCGGGTGTGGGTCATGTTCGACACGGAAAGGTCGATCTGGCCCGACTGCACGAGGGCGATGCGGGTCTTGTTGTTCACCTGGACGCGTTCGATTTCCACGCCCATGCGCTTGGCCACTTCGGTGGCCATGTCGTAGTCGAAGCCGCCCCACTCGCCCTTTTCATTGTAGAAGGCGCCGGGGATGGAGTCGGTCATGATGCCGACGCGGATCTTCTTTTCCTTCTGGATGCGGTCGAAGACCGGACCGGCCATGGCCACGGAGGCCATCAGCACGGTCAGGGCCGAAGCCATTGCAAGCAGTTTGACCAAGCGCATATCCTTCTCCCTGTTTTGGGTTGCCCATGGCCCCCGCACATGCGGGCAGGCCCCCAGAGGGGCTGCGGCCCCTTCGGCAAAAGGGGCGGCGGGCCGACAACGGCAAGAAAGGCGACAGTCAAGGCGTGTGCCCCGCATGCGGGGCGGATGTCTAGTGCGTGAGAATCTTGCTGAGGAATTCCTTGGTGCGGTCGTGGACGGGATTGCTGAAGAACGCCTCTGGGGTGTTTTCTTCCACCATGACGCCCTGGTCCATGAAGATGACCCGGTCGGCCACTTCGCGGGCAAAGCCCATTTCGTGCGTCACGCAGACCATGGTCATGCCCTCGCGGGCAAGCTGGCGCATGACGTCGAGCACCTCGTTGATCATTTCCGGGTCCAGCGCGCTGGTGGGTTCGTCGAACAGCATGATGCGCGGCTTCATGGCCAGGCCGCGCGCGATGGCCACGCGCTGCTGCTGCCCGCCGGAAAGCTGGCCGGGGTAGGCGCCCGCCTTGTCGGGAATGTTCACCTTTTCCAGCAGTTCCATGGCCGTCTTTTCGGCTTCGGCGCGGGGGGTGTTGCGCACCAGCAGGGGGGCCAGGGTGATGTTTTCCAGCACGGTCATGTGCGGATACAGGTTGAACTGCTGAAAGACGAAGCCCACCTCGGCGCGCAGCATGGTGAGGTTGGTGCGCGGGTCGTTGATGTCCACGCCGTCGACGACGATGTGGCCCTTCTGGATGGGCTCCAGCTTGTTGATGCAGCGGATCAGCGTGCTCTTGCCGGACCCGCTGGGCCCGCAGATGACGACAACCTCGCCCTGCTTGATTTCAAGGGTGATATCCTGCAGCACATGCAGTCCGCTGGCGTACCACTTGTGCACATGGTCGAATTTGATCACGCGGTGCTCCACGGTTCGGTCTGGGCGGGCTGGGGCAGTCTTGCGCACGGTCCTGCGCACGATGTTGTGCTCAGCCGCGCACGGTGCGGCGACCGGGCTGATGATGCCACGGCGGCTGCCGACACGCCCCGCGCCTGCGAAGTAGCAGAATACGGGAATGCGGGCAACCCGTGGGGTTACGCTTTTGACATTAATGTTTCAATTCGCGGCGTTGCGTCACGGTTCCGCTGCAGGCCCGCATCGGGTATCGCCCTTGATGGCGGGCGGTTGGCACGATTGAAGGCTGTTGCGGCCCCGGTACGATGACGTGTTTTTGCGAAATTGTCAGCGATTGGCGGGGGTGCCCCTGCCATTTGCACGCGCGTTGCCGCAGGTGCGGAGGGTTGCGTCGCATCGCGCGGGCCGCCGCAAGGTCGGGCGGCATGAGGACAGCCTGGCAGACCGGGGCAGCCCTGCCAGCGGGACCAGCGGGACAGCCCTGCCAGCGAGACCAGCGGGACTGGGGGGGGGCGGGGGGCAGTGGGCCAGCAACCATGCAACCCGACAATCAGGCAACCCGACAGCCCGACACCCCGCCAGCGTGCCGGGCAGGCAATCCGGCAGCCTCCAGTTCCGCAGGGGGGGGGGATCAATCCCGGGCCGGGGTGTCGCAGGGCAGCAGGAAGTAGAAGGCGTTGCCGCCTTCCTGCGCCTCGTAGCCCACGCGTCCGCCATGCAGGTCCACGATCTCTCGCACGAAATGCAGGCCGTGCCCGGTGCCGTATTCGCCATGGGTGTTGGACCCCCGGAAGTCCGGTTCGAACAGGTGGGGGGTGTCGTCGGCGGATACGGCGGGACCGGTGGTGAACACCTCCACCCGTGCCCCGGGCTTGCCGGGGCCGAAGGCATCGGCCACGCGGCAGATGCGGCAGTGCACGGCCTGGCGGCGCGCACCCGGCGTGGGGCGGGTGTACTTCACCGCGTTGGACAAGAGGTTGGCCAGCACCTGGCTGATCAGCCCCACGTCGGCGGAAACGCGTACATGTTCGCAGTTCGGGCGCATGTCGATGCGCACCTTGATGCCCTTTTCCTCCAGCCGCGACCGGAAGCGTTCGAGCTGCGGCACCACCACGCGCTGGGCGATGTCGATTTCCATCTTCTGGAGCACGTAGTGCCCCTGGTCGAAGTGGCTCTGGCGCAGCAGCGTTTCCAGAAACAGGCTGGATTGCAGGAAATGGCGATAGATTTCGCGGTACTGCTCGTCCAGCCGCTCGTGCAGGTAGCCCAGCTGACGGATGGCCTCGGCCTCCGGCCCGCTGGGCATGCGCCCGCCCGCGCTGAGGGTTTCGCGCAGTTCGCCCATGGCCTGTATCTTGCCTTCCAGCTGCCGGAACAGCAGCTTGAAGTACATGTTGGGCACGATGACGTTATGGCCGATGTCGTGCACCAGGCTGCGGATGAACCGGATGTGCTCGCGGTTCTTCATGTGCAGCAACCGGTTGTGCAACTGGAAACCCACGCGGTTGGCGTATTTTTCGTAGTAGAAGCGGTCGTGTTCGGTAAGCGGCGCAACAGGGTGCAGCACCATCATGCCCAGCACGTCGCCCACGGGGGTGAAGGGCAGGCTTTCGCGGTCGGCATGGCGGCCCCGCACGGGGATGCGGTACTGCCCGTCCTGCATGTGCGGCCCTTCCGCCAGGTGGTCGCGCTGGGGCGGGCTGTCCGCGAAGGGGGGCATGTCCGGATTGCGGCGCACCAGCGTGCCGGAGGGGTCCAGCACGTACAACTCGGCCTGCATGTCGAACAGGATGCGCGGCACCAGCACGGCCAGGGCGTACAGGTCGGGCAGGGCGTCGAATTCCTGGGCCAGGTCGAAGAACACGTTGAAGGCGCGGATTTGCCGCGCGCTGAAGTTGTAGCGCGTGTGGTCGGCCAGCTTGGCCCGGATGCGTTCGGAAACGTGATCGACACCCATCACCGGCGGCGGAGCGGGGGGTGAGGAATTGGACGGCGGATTGGAGGACGCCGGTGGGGCGGGGGGCTGTTCGGACGTCATGACAACCTGCTGGGCTACCCGCGGCCTGCGGGGCTTTCTGGGGCCGGGCGGGCGCCCGGAACCGGACGTTCCGGCATTGGGGCTGCCCGGTTTGGCGGTCCGCTCGTGACAGGTGCCGGGGGCGGCGCATGCCGAGCAATGGCGGTGGATGGCGGGGCATCCGATGGCTGCGGGTCCGTCGCCATCATGCATCATTTCATGCGCCGCGCCAAGGGTCCGGGCCGGGTTTGCGCATGTCTGGGGCGGTTGCAGCGTGTCCGTCGGGTTTGCGGCGTGCCTGGCCGGGCATGCACGCGGGTGCGCATGCGGTTCCCGGGCATCTCCAAGTCTCATTGACGCGGCGGGGCGCGCCATGCCATCACCCCGTGAAGAATCGGGAACGCGCGGTGGCGCGGACTGCCTCTGGGAACGGCATGCCACCGCCGGGGACATGGAAAGCGCCGGGTTGATTGGTGCAACAGGTCATCCGGACAAGTGGCCAGACCCGTGCGGGAAGGGGGGGCACATGGTGCCGCAGGTATTGGGAGTGTATGTTTCCGTGCGTACCGAGCACACGGGCATGGGCTCCACGAGCAGGGAAGTTTCGCAAAGGATTCATTGGCTGGCGGCCTGTCAGGCAGATGGGGCAGACGGGGCAGACCGGCCAGACCGGGCAGAAAAGGCAGATGGCGGATGTTACATCCTGCAGCCGCTGACCGACGCGTACCTGCCCTCGGGCCTGGTGAAGGAACTGCCGGAGGCCGATTTCATCGAGCACTTCCTGCCAGACGCGGACTGCTACGATAAATTCATCCGCCCGGCAGCCGAGGCGCTGGCCGCCTACATCGACCAATTGCCGACGGACGTACCCTTTTCGGTGGAGCAGTTCAGCCCGCTGGCCCTGCCCTTCGACCAGTTGCGCGTGCTGGACGGCCTGCTGGCCGTGTTGCGTGGCCGAGCGGGACTGGTGCCCCGCGCGCACGACGTGCCCGATCTGCGGGCCATGCTGGCGGGCATGTGCCGGTTGCGCATGGTGCCCGACTTCCAGAACCGGGTGGCCGGGGTGGCCATAGACCTGCGCAGGCGCGGCGACTACGCGGCGGCGGAATACTACTACGAACGAGCCCTGGCCGTAAGCGGACAGGAAGACCGCATCCTGTTCAACCTGGCGCGGGTGTATTACGAAACGGGTCGGACCGAGAAGGCCGCCGACAGTCTGCGCCGCGCTCTGGCGGTCAATCCGGGGCTGGCCGTGGCCGGGCAGTTCTTGCGTTTCGTCCTGACCGGGATGCGCTCCGGCGCGTCGGAGGGGGGCGAGGCGCCGATCGAGGCCGATCCGAACAAGGCCGATCCGAACAAGGCCGGTCCGGGCGATGCCGCTCCGGGCGATGCAGGCCCGGATGGTATCGATCCGGACAATGCCGGTGGCGGCGACTCTGCTCCGGCGGCACCGCAGCCCGACACCCCGACACCGGGCAAGCCCGGCGCATGACGATCTTATGCCCCGCGCGGAGCGGGGCAGCCATGCCGGGCGAATGCCTTGCGCATGCCCCGTGCATGTCGTGGACGCATGGCGGAAGCATTACGGGACGGGCATGGGCCGCGGCATGGGAGGGATCATGCCGACCCTTGACGATCCGTCACTGTCCGTCACGGTCCAGGGGCGGCATCCAGACCAATCATGGCGGCACCGCCGCAGCACCCGGCCCCGGCGGCATGGCCCCGCGGCCCATCCGGCAAGGAGAAGTAATGAGCGACGACCGCCGTGTCTTTCCCCGGCTGCAACTGGATTGCCCCTGCTTCGTCACCCTGCGCCGCGACGCCGGAGACCTGCCGTGCATGCTCGGCAACATCAGCGCGGGAGGGGTGATGCTGCAACTGCCCCCCTTCTGCGCAACGGAAGGGCTGCCCTTTGGCGAAGTGGTGAACCTGGTGGAGGTGCCCAAGGCCCTGGCCGGAGCCCTGGAAGGGGCGCAGGGGCGGGTTGCCTGGTGCAGCGGCGTGCAGGCGGGCATCTGCTTCGACGACGTGCTGCCCTTCAACGTGGACGACATCATGGACATGCTGGACGAGGTCTGCTGAGCAGGTGCATTCCGCACCCTGCGGGGGATTGCGGCCTGCCCTGCCCCTCTTGCCAGCCTGTCACGACCTGTCCGGCCTGTCACGGCCTGCCACGGCGGCATCACGGTCATCCGGATGAGTGGTGCCCCGCAGCCGCGCCTACCGGTCCAGCCCGGCGGGCGTCGGGTGGCGGATGAAGGTGCCCGCCCGCACCTCGCGGAATGCGGTTTCCAGTTCCGCGTCGGTGTTCATGACGATGGGGCCGCGCCAGGCCACGGGCTCGCCCAGCGGACGCCCCGTGAACAGCAAAAGGCGCAGGCCGTCCTGGCCCGCGCGAACGACCACGCTGTCGCCGCCGTCCCCGGGATCGGCGTCGCCTCCTCCCGGCTCATTCCCGTCTTGCGCAGGACTGGCGCCCTCGGGCCGTCCGAACAGCACCAGGGTGCGGTTGGCCACGGCCGTTTCCCCGGCGCCGTCCCCGACCGTTGCTCCCGCTCTCTCCCCACCCGTCCCGATAATTACCCCTGTCCCGTCAATGACATAGGCGATGGCCGTATGGCCGTGCGGCACGGGGTGCGCGTGCGTCACCCCCGCCGGAATGGTCAGGTCCAGATAGCCGGGGTCGGTGACGATGTCCGCCGCCGGGCCCGTCACCGGTCCCGCCGCGCCGTGCGCCGTCCCGGCTATAACCTTGGCCGTCACGCCCTGCGGCAGTTGCGCCACGGGGATTTCCGCCGCCGTGATGCTGCGGTAGCGCGGCTCCATCATCTTGTGGCTGGCGGGCAGGTTGGCCCACAACTGGAATCCGTGCATGGCTCCGTGCGCATCGCCCTTGGGCATTTCCTGGTGGATGATGCCGCTGCCCGCCGTCATCCACTGCACGTCGCCGGAGGAAATGACCCCCTTGTTGCCCATGCTGTCGCCGTGTTCCACGTCGCCGCGCAGGATGTAGGTGATGGTTTCGATGCCCCGGTGCGGGTGCCACGGAAAGCCCTTGATGAAGTCCTCCGGCCTGTCGGAGCGAAAGTCGTCCAGCAGCAGGAACGGGTCGAACATGGGGGCCTCGTAGTAGCCGAACATGCGGCGCAGCCGCACGCCCGCGCCTTCGGTGACCGGTTCCCCGTGCAGGACGAGTTCGACGTTTCTCGGCATGGCGCGCCTCCCTTGTTGCCGTGATGGCGGTGTGCCGCAGGCCGTGGCCGCCCCGTGCCGTCGCCGGACGGCAGTGCGCACCACGGACCTTGCGCCACCTTGGCACAGCGTGCAGGCGGGGGCAAGGCGCGGGGAAAATATCGGGAGGGGAACGGAGGCGGGGCACGCCGCAAGGCGGGCCGCAGCGAGGCCAGATCAGAGCCAGACCAGAACCAGACGAGTCAAGGTAGGCCGCAGGCGAGAGACGAACGGGCGGTGGAGGCAGGGCGGTGACGCGGGGCAGCCGCCCCCTCACCCTGCTAATGTCCGGAATAGGCCAGCACGTGGTTCAGCCCGGCGCTGGACTTCTTCATCTGCGTGCCGGTGATCAGGTAGCGGGTCAGCCGCCAGGCGTCCATGTCGATGTGGTCGATGCGGCCCTGGCAGTCCGGTGTCAGGTGCGGGGCGATGGCGTCGGCCAGTTCCTGTGCGTCGCAGTACGGGCCTTCGTAGGCGATGCGCAAAAGATCGCCCTCCAGTTCCACCCATTCCTCGCCGATGGCCGTGGCCGCCGCGCGCAGCATGGCCTGCCCGGCGGGCCACACCGAGCCGTAGACCTTTTCCTGAATCATGTCGCGGGCCATGCGGGTTTCCTTTGCGTGTGTCCCGTTGTCTGCGGATGTTTATCGTGCGCCTTTGGCGAGTGGGGTATCCGTTTTTTTGCATGCCCCCTGCACCCCCATCATGACACCGCTCACAACCTGGATAAATCAAGGGGCGCAGGGGACGAAGTCCGCGCTGCGATCGCCATCCGCAGCACTCGGAGGCTCGTGTAACAGCTGCCGTCCTGCCCGCCGGAGGCGTATAAAAAAGAACGCACTTGGGAACGGCCTACAGCCGGAACTCCCCGTCCTCGTAGACTACCACGCGTTTTCCCCCCGGTGCGGCGGCGGTGACCCTGCGCGGGGTGGTGGCCACCAGATCCCAGTGCAGGCTGGAACTGTTGAAGCCCAGTTCGCGCCGGGCGTCGGCGGTCAGTTCGTCCGACGGGCCGGAAAAGGTGTTGGCGTACGACTGGCCCAGGGCCACGTGCATGGACCCGTGCGGTCCGCCGTGGTTCTCGTCGTACAGGGTGTTGGCCATGAACCGGGTGATGCGCGAGAAGCGCCGGTCCACCACGGCGAATTCGCCCAGCATGGCCGCGCCGGGGTCGCTGTTCAACTGCCCGGTGGCAAAGCCCTCGCCCTGTTCGGCGTCCAGCCGCACCACCCGGCCCTGCCGGAATTCCAGCCGCACCCCCTGCACGATGTTGCCGGAACGGAACGACGGCAGATCGGCGGTGTACACCCCCTCCACGCTGCGCCAGTCGGGCGAGACGTACAGTTCGAAGCTGGGAATGTTGCGGCCGGTCACCCCGGCCCAGCGGCGCATGCGTCCCACGCGCAGGCGCAGGTCGGTGCCGTCGGCCTCCACGTGCAGGGTGGCGTCGCCCAGTTCGTCCAGCTTCGTGCGGATGCCCTCGGCCTGCCTGGCCACGCGGGCCCATGTGGCG
>NZ_VRYY01000022.1 GCF_015731765.1 Nitratidesulfovibrio oxamicus | reverse complement strand
GGCCTGGGCGGTGCGCATCTGGTGCTGGCCCACGTCGGTGGCCACGATGGCGTCGTGGTCCACGGCGTCGGCGGCGCAGCGGATCAGCCCGTACGGCGTGCGCGGGTCGTCCGCGCCGGGCATGACGAAGGGATGACGGCGGCGGCATTCCTCCACGCGGGTCAGCCATGCCTCTCGCCCGGCTTCCGCGCGGGGGCGCAGCAGGGGCAGCAGTTCGGCCAGGGCCAGGCCCACGTCGCCGGTAATGCCGCAGTGCACCGGCAGGATCTTGTCCAGTTCGCTCTCGTCGATGTCGATGTGGATAATGGTGGCCTGGGGACAGAAACGCTCTGCCTTGCCCACGGCCCGGTCGTCGAAGCGGGCCCCGGCCACCAGCAGCACATCGCATTCGGCCAGCAGCAGGTTGGTATGCCGCGCCGCGTGCATGCCCAGCATGCCGAGGGACAGGGGATGCCCGGCAGGCATGGCGCCGAGGGCCATCAGGGTCATCACCGTTGGCAGCCCGGCCCGTTCGGCCAGTTGCACGGCCATGTCCGATGCGCCGGAAGCCACCACGCCGCCGCCCAGATACAGCATGGGGCGTTTGGCGGCATTCAGCAGCCCGGCGGCGCGGGATATGCCCGCCGGGTCGGGCGCAGGGGGTGGCGCGGGCTGGCCCGGCTGCGGAGGATTGTCGAACACGGCCTGATCCACCGGGGCCATCTGGACGTTCTTGGGAATGTCCACCAGCACCGGGCCGGGGCGGCCCGACGCGGCAATGCGGAAGGCGGCGGGGATCACCTCGGCCAGTTCCTCCACCGAGCGCACCAGGAAGTTGTGCTTGGTCACGGGAATGGACATGCCGTAGATGTCCACCTCCTGAAAGGCGTCGCTGCCCACCAGGCCCAACGGCACCTGCCCGGTGATGCACACCACGGGCACGGAATCGAGCTTGGCGTCGGCAATTGCGGTCAGCGTGTTGGTGGCGCCGGGGCCGGAGGTGGCGAAGAACACGGCGGGACGCCCGGTGACGCGGGCCATGCCTTGGGCCATGAAGCCCGCGCCCTGCTCGTGCCGGGCCAGCACGTGGCGGATGGAACCGGCCCTGCCAAGGGCGTCGTACAGGGGCAGGTTGGCCCCGCCGGGAATGCCCGCGATGACGTCGATGCCCTGCCGCTCCAGCAGGCGGATGACCAGGTCCGCGCCGTTGGACTGGCGCTTTCGAGGGGCTGGCGCGGCGTCGGGTGCGGCGTCGGGTGCGGCGTCGGGTGCGGCGTTCCGGGGGGTGCCGGGGGGGGTGCCTGTTGCGCTGGGTGGTGTGGGCTGGGCTGGCATGTGCGCTCCTTCTGGTGTCCGGGCGGAGCCGGGAGAGGGTGCGCCATTTCCGCCGCGTCGCGGAAAAACGACAACCCCCGCTGGCTCGCGCCGACGGGGGTTGGACTGTTCTCTGCTGCTGAGACCTGCCCCGGCTACGGCGCGACGCGACGTACTACGCGTACGACGACCGCTACGAATACCGGGGCCTGTAGGCCGGTGGCGTTCGGAAGTGCGGTGGCTGCGGTGCGGCGCATGGGGCTATCGTCCTTGCGTTGGAGATGCGGAAAAAGCCTGGAAGACTATGGGTACGCAACTTTATGCCGCAGTTGACGCAACAGGTCAAGCGGGCAGATGTGGATTGACTGCACGACCAGCACATGGAAGCGCGACATCCGTACAATGCATTGCAGTGCAGGCGCCCGGCAACACCGTGCGTCGCCCTCCTGCCCCACGCCCCGCGCACCAGAAGCGTTCCCTCTCTGCACGGCTTGACGGCGATGGCGAAACAGGCTAGTCAACCGACCGCCGCACGCGATGGGCCGCTCATGCCCGCGCGCCCCTTGCGGCACTAGCTGCGCAAAGATCTGCCCTTGTAGCTCAGTCGGTAGAGTGCGTCCTTGGTAAGGACGAGGTCAGCAGTTCAATCCTGCTCAAGGGCTCCATTTCGGGCCGTCGGGAAACCGGCGGCCCGGCTTCGTTTCCGCCCCGTCTTCCCCGCCTGCCCTCGGCCACTCCCTCTGTGTCCGTCTGTACCTCTCGGGCCTGCCCACGTCCTGCGCGTGCCTGCCCCTGCTCCGTCCCTGCTCCGTCTGCCGTTGCGCCATCAACCGCCACGGGCTGTTAGCCTTCGGGCATGATAACCTGCGCCCGTCGCGCCATCCGTGGGGGCCGCGCCATTGCCCCAGCGGGCGACACGTCATACCATGTAACCATATGGTGGCCCTTGCGCGTCCCCACCCTCTCCGCCTCCACCGGCCCGCTCCCCCATCCGGGCCGCAACGCCTGCCGACCCGCGCCTGCTCCCTCCTCCATGGTCCGTCATCCCCCACGGCGTTCGCGCCAGCCGCACGGACAGGGTCGACACGCCGCCACGCGCGCAAGAACGTCGCATTTCGCGGCCCCGGGCCCTCAGCACGGAGGGATACGTCATGAAAGATCCCGTCGATGATCGCAGGGAACATTTCCGCATCAATCTCGCGACCGACGAATACGACTACCCGTGCCGCATCCGCTACGGCGAGCACGAGTACAAGGCACGGCTGCTGGACGTGAGCACCGGGGGCGCCCGGCTGCTGGTGTACGGCGGCGGCGCGGACCTGGGCGGCCCCGGCAGGGGCATGTACCTGCACGCCACCGTGAACGAGCCGGGGCACCTGCAGAACATCCCCTACCACACCCGCTGGTACCGGGGGAACGAAATGGGCGTGGAGTTCGAGCCCCCTCTGAACATGGACCGCGAGGAACTGCGCCGCTCCATGGATAACTGCCGCTGAGGGCGCACCGCAGCGCCGTCCCCGGCTTGCACGCTGCGAAGGCATGCGGACGGCGGCCCGCCCGCCGGGGGGGGGCGCATCACGAAGCCGCCACGCGCAACAACCCTGCCGCTCCCCGAGGAACGGCAGGGTCGTAACGGGTTGGCGCGGCCTTGGGGCATGACCTGTACCGCCCCCTCGACAGCCCGTCACGCCCGGAAACGGACCGGGTGCCCGGTCCGCTGGCGGGCTTTGACCGACTGCGCGAAATCGCCGGGGCTACAGCCCCCACTTCTCCACGGTTACCGGGGTATATGCGCGCATGGCAGACACCAGCCGGGACGGGTCCGCGTGGGCCATGACCATGTCCCTGTGTCCCTGGGGCAAAAAACGCTCTTCGATCATGTGGTCGATCATGCCGAAGAACGGCCCGTAGAAACCGCCCACGTCCAGCAACCCGATGGGCCGCGCTGGCGGGTAGAGCTGGCCTTCCACCCAGATCTCGAACAGTTCCTCCAGCGTGCCGATGCCGCCGGGCATGGCCACGAAGCCGTCCGCCAACCGGGCCATGCGGGCCTTGCGGCTGCGCATGTCGGGCACCACGTCGTGGCTGGTCAGCCCTTCGTGCAATTGCCCGCGCTCCACCAGTTTTTCCGTGATCACGCCGTGCACCTCGCCCCCGGCGCGCAGGGCCGCGTCGGCCACCACGCCCATGAGGCCCTTGGTGGTGCCGCCGTAAACCAGGCGGATGGACTGTGCCGCCAAAGTCTGCCCAAGGGCCACGGCGGCCTTCAGGTAGCCGTCGCCCCTACCGAAATTGGAGCCGCAATACACGGCGATGCTGCGCATGGCGAATGCCCTCGTTTGTGGCGTTGTCGCGGCGATGCCGTGATGATCCGATGCAGTGACGTTGCTGCCGGGCGGCGCACCCGCGCCCGCCCACAAGGGCGGTTACCTACTCCCCTGCGCCGCGGGGTGCAAGGGCGGAGCGGACGGGTGTGCCCAAAGCAGTGACGGCGAGCCCGCCAATACGCCTGACGCAGCTACACCTCTCGCTACCCAGAAAAACAACACGGGGCCGGACGTAACATCCGGCCCCGTGCACGTTCTTCACGCCAAGGCAGAAGCAAGAATACGCTCGCGCCCTGTCGCGACGGGATTTTCGTTCTCCCGCCATGCTGAAGCGATCAGCCAAGAGGCAGAGCGCCAGGGGCTGCTCCCCAATAGGATTTTCGTCCGTTGGCAAGGAAAACGAGCCCGCCACGAGGGAGTGCGGCAGCCGTTAGGCGAGCGAAGCGAACCTTACGGCTGGCGACCGCAGAGCGTATTCTTGTCGTATTCGACCGAGCCTTAGCCGTTAGGGGAGCGAAGCGAACCTCACGGACAAGGACTGCAGAGCCTTGGCAGGCGAAGTTTGACCGCTCTGCGCACGATCCCCGTAAAGCTCGCAAGCTCGCTTGACGGGCATGCTTCGCGCCCTTCGGGTCGGACGCCAACGGGGCGAAAGGACAATTGGGGTGCTGCCCTTAGCCGCAGCAGCTGCTGGAACTCCCGCACCCGCTGCAACCACCGCCACCACCGCCAAGCTGCACTTCGGAGGTCACGGCAAAGCCCATGGAGCCAAGGTCGATGTTGATGGCGCCGGACTGTTCCAGCAACGCGCCATTGACGCAGAAGGTGTAGCCGCCGGGCTCGAACACCTTGTCTTCTTCGCCGGGCTCGTCCAGGGCCAGGGCCAGGCGCGGACCGCTGCAGCCGCCGGGGGCCAGGTAGACGCGGATGGGGCTGCGTTCCTTGTCGGAGAAATAGGCATCAAGTTCCGTGCGGGCACGGTCGGTAAGCGTGATCATGAATTCCACTAACTCCTTGGTGTTTCTATAGATAAAAGCGATGCAAATAATTATAGACATCAATTTCCGCACTGGCAAGACACACCCCGTCGCCAAGCCCGGCAAGGGGCCACAAGAACCAGCAAATACGAGTAATGCTATTGCCTGCCCCGCCGTGCTGCGCTACGAATCCGGAAAGTGCACCCTCAGGCGGCCCCTCCCGGCGTACGGGGCGGGGCGTCCGGGGCAACGGCATCGCGGGCGACCGCCCACGGAGCAGCGATGGACTCCCCCGCCGTCAACTTCACCATCCCCACGTTCAATCGCCTGGAATTGACGAAACGCTGCATCTTTTCCCTGAAACGGCATGTGCACGTTCCGTCGCGGCTCACGGTGGTGGACAATTGCTCCACGGATGGCACGCGCGAATTCCTGATGAAGCTGCACGAACACGGCGTCATCGACCACCTGTACCTGCTGCGCAAGAACATGGGGGTATCCTGCGCGTCCAACTTCGGGTTCGACGTATGCCCGACGCCGCTGTACATGAAACTGGACAACGACATCGAGGTGACCGACCCCCGGTGGATTCTCGACATCCTCGACCTGTGGTCGGCCGATCCGGAGGTGGCCTTTCTGGGCCCGCGACTGGGCACGCCGCAGGCGGCGCTGTACGACGTCACCCTGCGCAGCGGGCGAACGGTCACCGCCACCCGGCGCAGCCTGACGGGCTCGGCCACGGCCATCTCGCGCGACGTGTTCAACGTCCTTGGCTACTGGAACGAGGATTACGGCCTGTACGGCGAGGAAGACGCCGACTACTCGCACCGGGCCAAGCTGGCCCGCTTCCTGCTCGTCTGCTATGCATCGGAGGGCCGTATACTGGACCTCGGCACGCCGCCCAGCACCCAGGCGGACTACAACAGCTACAAGCGCGCCCAGCGCCGCAAGAACCTCGTGCCGCGCACGGGCATCAACAGGTTCGCGCTGTATTGTTACCTGTACGAACACGGCATTCTGGAACTGTACTGCCCCCGCCGGTACCTGCCCGCCATCCACGGCTGCGACGTGGCGTTTTCCATCAATCCGGACTTCATGCTGCGCAAGAAGGTGGTCACCGCCTGCGCCCGCGCCATAGGCGCCCTGCCCGACGCCATGTTCGCCAGCGCCCTGGGCAGCGGCGACTTTGTCGCGTCACTGGCGGCCACGGCCGCGGAAGTACGCCTGCGCCACCAGCCGCAGGCCGCAGGTCAGGCCTAGCCCCAGCCGGGATATGGCCGGGCCTGCCCGGTTCGCCCGACGCACCCCGCACCGCCTGCCCGAAAGGCAGCCCTGCCTGGCCGCCCCGCCCCTGTCCATTCCAGGCTATCCCATCCGCCCCCGGCGCTCCGCCGCCACCTCGGCATGGCGGAAGCAACTGGTCAGGTGATCGTTGACCAGCCCCGTGGCCTGCAGGTGGGCGTAGATGACCGTGGACCCCACGAACTTGAAGCCCAGTCGCTTCAGCTCCTTCGACACCGTGTCCGACAGCGGCGTGGTGGCGGGCACCTGCGCCAGTTCACGCCACTGGTTGCACACCGGGCGGCCATCCACGAAGTTCCAGATGAACGCATCGAAGCTGCCGTGGCGGGCCTGCACGTCCAGGAACAGCCCGGCGTTGTGCACGGCGGCCTCCACCTTCAGGCGGTTGCGCACGATGGCGGCATCGCCCAGCAGCCGTTCCACGTCGGCCCGGGTGTACCGGGCCACCACGGCGGGGTCGAAATCGGCGAACAGGCGGCGGTAGCCTTCGCGCTTGCGCAGGATGGTCAGCCACGAAAGCCCGGCCTGCGCCGCCTCCAGCACCAGGAATTCGAAGTGGATGCGGTCGTCGCGCACGGGCACGCCCCACTCGGTGTCGTGGTAGGCGGTTTCCTCCGGCGTGCGCGCCCACGGGCAGCGGATCATGCCGGTGTGTTCTTCCGGCACGGTCCCGCTCATCGGGTCATCTCCAGCATCAGCTCCAGATAGATCGGGTTGCCGTGGGTCAGCACGTACTGCGGCGCCGCGGTGCGAAACCACACCCGGCCCGGCCCGCCGCCCGTGCCCGGCTCGAACAGGGTGGCCTCGACCACGTAGTTGCGGCGCTGGTCGATGCGCGCGGCGTCGAAGTCGATGCGGTACGGCGCGGGCACCCGCACCGGCGCAGGCAGTTCCACGCGGGCCAGCTCCACCCCTTCCCCGCCGTCTGTCACGTCCAGCAGCCGCACCTCGCCCTGCACCGAAAGCGGCAGCAGGATGCGCTGGCGAAAGGTTACCGTGCCCGTCACCATGGCCAGAGCGCCGGGCCGGTACAGTTGCAGCTTTTCGCTGCACCCGGCCAGCAGCGCCGCCAGCACCAGCAGCGTCACCAGCGCCGAAAGCCCGCGCGCGGCGGACCGGTTGCGCCGGGTCATGGTATTGCCGTCGTCGTTCATGCATCCTCCCCTATGACTGTTGAATGTTCCATTCCACCACTCCCCTGCCATACCCGCGCGGCCAAGGCCAGCATTGTGCGCTGCACCGGCCCCTTTCCCATTGACTTTGGCACGCCGAATCCTTACTGCTGCATCCGTCGCGAGTCCCATCCACTCCGTTCCACCGGGCACCCCCGGCGGCAGCACGCGGCCACACCCCGCCCGGCATCGCCGGCCACCCCCATGCATACCCCCGCACCGTCCTGCCTTCTCCGCGTCCCCGGTCCGCCGGGCCGGTCCTTTACGCACGCCGCGCCGCCGGGGCATTTCCCCGGTCAACCGCCTGCCCCACATATTTCCGGGCATCTTGCCCGCCCCCGCGAATCCGCCTAGAATGCGCGGCGCGGTGTACCTTCCGCTCAACCCCCAGGAGACCACCATGTACCGCAATACCAAGAACGTTCCCTTCTACATCCTCGGCAAGGGTTCCTTCGCCCAGCTGGGCGACCTTGTGGACGCGCGCCGCGCCGCCGTGGCAGGTCCCGCCGTGTTCTTCGTGGACCACTACTTCCGGGGGCGCGAGCTGGAAGGCCGCCTGCCCAAGAAGGACGGCGACCTCGTACTGTTCGTGGACACCACCAGTGAGCCCACCACCGAGCAGATCGACGACTTTGCCGCCGCCACGCGCGCCCATGACAACCGCCTGCCCTGCACCGTCGTTGCCATCGGCGGCGGCGCCACCCTGGACGTGGGCAAGGCCGTGGCCAACATGCTCACCAACCCCGGCCAGGCCGCGGACTACCAGGGCTGGGATCTCGTCAAGAACCCCGCCCCGCACAAGATCGGCGTGCCCACCCTGTCCGGCACCGGCGCAGAATGCTCGCGCACCTGCGTGCTGCTGAACGCCAAGCGCGGCATCAAGCTGGGCATGAACAGCGACATCACCATGTACGACCAGCTGCTGCTGGACCCGGAACTGACCCGCACCGTGCCGCGCGACCAGTACTTCTACACCGGCATGGATACCTACATGCACTGCATCGAATCGCTGCGGGGCAGCTACCGCAACGTCATCGTCGATGCCCTGGCCCAGAAGGCCGTGGACATGTGCGAGGAAATCTTTCTCTCCGACGACATGATGGCCGAGGAAAACCTGGAAAAGATGATGATCGCCTCGTACCTCGGCGGCATGAGCGCCGGTAACGTGGGCGTCATCCACCCCATTTCCGCCGGCCTCTCCGTGGTGCTGCACACCCACCACGGCATCGCCAACTGCTACGCCCTCAGCGTGCTGGGCGAATTCTACCCCGAAGACTACCCCAAGTACGCCCGGATGATCGAACGCCAGGGCGTCAACCTGCCCAAGGGCCTGTGCGCCAACCTTTCCGATGACCAGATGAAGGCCCTGGTGGCCTCGTCCGTGGTGCACGAAAAGCCGCTCACCAACGCCCTTGGCCCCGACTTCCGCAAGATCCTCACCGACGAGAAGGTCATCTCGCTGTTCAAGGCCATGTAGGGCCGGGAAGGATTTCTACCGGGGAGCGGACCTTTTGACGCGTTGCGGTCCTCATCCGTAAGGTTCGCGCCCTGCGCTCACCTAACGGCTGAGGCAAAAGGGTCTCCCTCCCCGGCCCCCTCCCCCCAAAACTTTTCTCATGGGCAACCATGCTGGCGGTACTGGAAAAACAACCACCGCACAGTTGGCCCCCTCACCTTGCCCGTATCCTGCCCGTATCGCACGCAGTGCGGTACGGACAGGCATAAGGGGTCAAGGGACGGCAGCCGTTATGTGAGCGCGTAGCGCGAACATTACGGATAGCGATCGCAAGGCGTCACGGACCCCTTGCGGGGCGCGGGGCAGAGCCCCGCATGCAAATCCAGTTCTCGTTGCAGGAGCATGGACAGATGGATATCAAGGTGAATTTCAGCGGCCGCGCCCTCTACTATACGGAGGACGAAATTGCCGTGGTGGCCGAGGCCATGCGCACGGCCGAGACCCTGACCCAGGGCCGGTACATGCAGGAGTTCCAGCGCAAGTTCGCGGAGTACCTGGGCGTGGAGCACTGCTTTGCGGTGATGAACGGGGTATCGGCGCTGGAGTTGTCGGCGCAGTTGTGCCGGTTCAAGCCGGGCGACGAGGTGGTCATTCCCTCGCACACGTTCACGGCGTCGGCGTACCCGTTCCTGAAGAAGGGCGCGAAGCCGGTGTGGGCGGACATAGACCTGAAGACCCGCGTGGTGACGGCGGAAAGCATCGAAAAGGTGCTCACCCCGCGCACCAGGGCCATCGTGGTGGTGCATCTGTACGGCTATGTGGCGGACATGCCCGCCATCATGGAACTGGCGCGCTCGCGCGGCATCCTGGTGGTGGAGGACACGGCCCAGTCCATCGGGGCGGACGTGGACGGCAAGATGTCCGGCAGCTTCGGCGACTTCGCCATCTATTCCTTCCACTCGCACAAGAACCTGACCACGCTGGGCGAGGGCGGCATGCTGGTGGTGCAGGACCCGGAACTGGCCAAACTGGTGCCCGCGCTGCGCCACAACGGCCACTGCGGCTTCGACTACGAGCGGCCCGACTACTGGGTGCCCGCCATGGGCAATGTGGACGTGCCCATGATCGACGGCGAGATGCTGTGGCCCAACAACTACTGCATCGGCGAGATCGAGTGCGCGCTGGGCATCAAGCAGCTGGAGCGCATCGACCGCATCAATGCGGAAAAGCGCGAGCGCGCCGTGCGCTTCATCGACGCGCTGGCCGACTATCCGGAGCTGGAATTCCACCGGGTGGACACCACCCGGCACAATTACCACCTGCTGGCCGCGCGCATGACCAATGGCAACCGCGATGCGTTCATCCGCACCATGTTCAACGACAAGGGCGTGAAGTGCGTGGTGCAGTACTACCCGCTGAACCGCTATCCGTTCTACCAGCGCCTGGGCTACGGCGCGGCGGACTGCCCCAACGCCGACACGTTCTTCGACAACATGATCTCCTTCCCGTTCCAGCACTGGCTGACCGAGGCGGAATTCGACCACATGCTTGCCGCCACCAAAGACGTGCTCGACGGGCTGCGCAAGGGTTAGCGGCACCATGACCGCCCCCCGGCGCTGCATCGTCATTCCCGCCATCAAGAAGAATGCGGTCATCCCCGACCAGCTGGTAAAACGGCTGGCCGGGGTGACCCTGATCCAGCGCGCCATCGACACGGCCCGGTCCGTGGCCGAGGCGGCGGACATCGTGGTGGTCACCGACAGCCAGGAAATAGCCCTTGTCTGCGAGCGCAACGGCGTGCGCCACCACTACAACGCCAGCCTGCGCTTCACCTCGCTGGACATCGTGCGCGAACTGCGCGGCGTGCTGGATGATCTGGCCGCCACCTATCCGTACCTCGTCATATACCGGGCCAGTTGCCCATTGCTGACCGGCCACGACATCGACGACGCCTTCGACCGCTTCCGGAACGAAGGCGCGGACGTGCTGGTGACGGTGAAAAGCATCCGCCAGCGGGTATGGGAAAAGCGCGACGGCAGCCTGGACGCCATCCTTGCGGATGACGGAGCGGATGACGGGGCGGATGGTGGCCCGCAAGACGGGCAGGAAGGCGACGCAAGCGCAGGCAACACGCCCGCCGGATCTGACGGGTCAGGCGGGGTCGCCGGTCACGCGTCCCCCAGCCGCGAAGTCTACGTGGAAAGCAAGGCGCTGGTCATGCTGCGCGCATCCGCCCTGGCCCCCGGCGCCACCCCGCGCGTGATGCCCTATTTCCTCAACGACCGGGCCATCGAAATCAACAGCTACCAGGACTGGTGGCTGTGCGAAAAGCTGCTGGAGCGGCGGCACATAGTGTTCGTGGTGGCGGGGTATCCTGCCATCGGCATGGGGCACGTGTTCCGCGCCCTGATGCTGGCCCACGAGATTTCCGACCACAAGATCACCTTCCTGTGCACCCGCGACAGCGAGCTTGCGGTGAAGAACATCGCCGCGCGCGACTACCGCACCTACATCCAGCAGGCGGATGATCTTGCCGCCGGGCTTGCACCCGGGCTCGCACCCGGGCTCGCACATGACGTGCTACGCCTTGCACCGGACCTGGTAGTCAACGACATTCTGGACACCGACGCGGACTACATGCTGCGCCTGAAGGCCGCCGGGGTGCGCACCGTGAACTTCGAGGACGAAGGCCCCGGCGCTGCCCACGCAGACCTTGTGGTCAACGCCCTGTACGAGGAAAAGCACGAAGACCCGCGCCTGCTCTACGGCCACCGCTACTTCTGCCTGCGCGACGAATTCATCGCCGGTGAACGCAACCCGTTCCGTCCGCAACCGCAGCGGGTGCTGGTCACCTTTGGCGGCACCGACCATTCCGACTTCACCCGGCGTACCCTGGACGTCATAGAGCCGCTGTGCCGCGAGCGGGGCATTGCCATCAGCATCGTGGCCGGGCCGGGCTATGCCCACCGCGAGGCCATGCAGGCGCACGTGGATGCCCTGAGCTCGCCGCTGGTGGAATTCACCCACGCCACCAACGTCATGTCGCGCAAGATGGAAGGGGCGGACATCGCCATCTGTTCCGCCGGGCGCACCGTGTACGAACTGGCGCACATGCGCGTGCCCGCCATCGTCATGGCCCACCACGAGCGCGAGGCGCGCCACACCTTTGCCCGCGCCCGCAACGGCTTCGCCTACCTCGGCGTGATGCATCCCTTCCGCGAAGGGGCGTTGCGCCGGGCCTTCACCCGCATGCTGGACGAAGGCTTTCGCCGCACCCTGCACCAGCGCATGCAGCGGCTGGACTTCACCCGCAACAAGGCCGGGGTGGTGGCGCGCATCGGCGCCCTGCTGGCCCCCGCGCAGGGCGGCACCGCGCCGCGCAGGCCGTCGTACATCGACGAACTGCCCTTCGGCCCGGATTTCGACCTGCGCAGCGCGCTCATCGAGCAGTCCGCCAGCGTGGAAGGGGTTGTGACCGCGCACGCGGCGCCCCCCGCATCCACGGCTTCCACTGGCGTCCCCTTGTCGGGCACGCACGTTGTGCCCGTGGTGCCCGCAGCCGCTGGCGCGTCAGACACGCCCAACCGGTCCGGCACGCCGCGCGGCCCGCACGGAGATTCCGCATGAGAACCGTCGCCCTCATCCAGGCCCGCCTGGGGTCCACCCGCCTGCCCTGCAAGACCATGCTTTCGCTGCACGGCCTGCCCGTCATCGACTGGGTGGTGCGCCGCACCCGCAAGGCGCAGCTCATCGACGAGGTGGTCGTGGCCACTTCCGACCGGCCCGAAAACGACGTGCTGGAGTACCACCTGGCGCGGCAGGGCGTGGCCGTGTTCCGCGGGCCGGAAGACGACGTACTGGAACGCTTTCGTCTGGCCGGCGCCGCTCACGGCGCGGAGCAGGTGGTGCGCATCTGCGCCGACAACCCGCTGATCTGGGGCCCGGCCATCGACGACCTGATCCGCTTCTGGCGCAGCGAAAACGCCGCCGGGGCCTGCGACTACGCGTACAACCACATCCCGCGAGGCAACAGCTACCCCGACGGCCTGGGCGCGGAGACCCTGTCCTACGCGCTGCTGGCCGACATCGCGGCCAGGGCAACCCTGCCCGCCCACCGCGAGCACTGCCTGTCGTACATCTGGGACAACCCCGACCAGTACCGCATCCGCACCTTCGACCCGGCCAATCCCGCCCTGCGCCGCCCGGACCTGAAGCTGGACATGGATACCCCCGAAGACTACCGCGCCCTCGCCCTGCTGGATATCCACCCGGACATCACCCCCGAAGAGATCGTGGCCCTTTTTCCGCCCAAGGGGTAATGAGAGGGCAAGCGGGGAGACGTTACGCGGGGGGAGGGAGGAAGCCCCTTTTGCAAAAGGGGCTTCCTCCCTCCCCCGCACCCCCTCCCTCCTTCCCCAAAAACTTTCTTTTGGCCCGTTGCATCAGAGTCGTGGAAACCCGCCCGGTTCCTTCACCAACAGGGTAATCCAAACCGCAACACAGCTTTCCCCGGCCCACCCCCTTTGAAAAGTTTGGGGGGATGGGGGTCCGGGGGAAGGCGACCCTTTACAAAGGGTCCCTTCCCCCGGAAAATCAATCATCCGACCACACCACAAGGAGCACGACCATGCGCCTGACCGAAATATTCAGCAGCAAGCCTGCCTGCGCACGCAGCGCGGGCATCCAGCGTCCGTACATCATTGCCGAGGCGGGCGTGAACCACGAGGGCAGCATGGACATTGCCCGGCGTCTGGTGGACGAGGCCTGCGCGGGCGGCGCGCACGCCATCAAGTTCCAGACGTACAAGGCGGCCACGCTGGCGTCCAAGGATTCCCCGGCCTACTGGGACACCACCAAGGAGCCGACCAGGAGCCAGTACGAACTGTTCACCCGGCACGACAAGTTCTGGAAGGGCGAGTTCGAGGCGCTGAAGAAGCACTGCGACAGTGCGGGCATCGAGTTCATGTCCACGCCGTTCGACGTGGAGTCGGCGAAATTCCTGAACGACATGATGGACGTGTACAAGATCTCGTCGTCGGACATCACCAACAAGCCGTTCATCGAGTTCATGTGCGGGTTCGGCAAGCCCATCATCCTGTCCACGGGCGCGGCGCACCTGCACGAGATCGCCGAGGCGGTGGAATGGATAGAGGCCAAGGGCAACCCGCTGGCCCTGCTGCACTGCGTGCTGAACTACCCCACGGACGACGTGAACGCGGCGCTCGGCATGATTCCGGCGCTGCGCCAGCACTTTCCGCAGCACGTCATCGGCTACTCGGACCACACCCTGCCCCGCGACATGAAGGTGCTCGAAGTGGCCACCCTGCTGGGCGCGCGCATCCTTGAAAAGCACTTCACCCACGACAAGACCCTGCCCGGCAACGACCACTACCACGCCATGGACAAGGACGATCTGGCGCGCTTCAACGCCTCGCTCGACCGCATCCTGCCCATGGTGGGCCTGTTCACCATCTCCGCGCTGGAATCCGAGGCCCCGGCCCGACGCAACGCCCGGCGCAGCCTGGTGGCGGCGCGGCCCATTGCGGCGGGCGCCGTGATCACCCGCGACGACCTGACCTGGAAGCGCCCGGCCCACGGCGTGAGCCCGCGCGAGATCGACGCGGTGCTCGGCAAGCGCGCCCGCGCCGACATCGCGGAAGACACCGTGCTCCAGTGGAGCCATCTGGAATAACCGGCAGCGGCCATGCGGGCCGGGCATTCCCCGGCCCGTGCCGAACCCGGAACCGGCCCGCGGCCCGATCGTGACCAGGCATCTTCCGTTTTCCGCGCAACCCGCGCAACGCACCTGACCGCCCGAAGGGCTGGCGGGCCGACATCCGGCACCGCTCGCCGCACCCGCCGGGCCTTCACGAAACACCGCGCCCCGCGCGCAGCCGCACATGACCCAACGCCGTACCCTCGTCCTTGCCGTCGCCCCCGACGATGCCACCCCCGACACCCACCTGATGGCCGGACCGTGGTGTTTTCACGGACGCGAGGACGCCTTTCCCGACTGGGACACCCGCTTCACCTTCGGCCCCGACCCGTACGCCAGCGGCGACGAGGTGGCCGCCGCCATCGACGAGGCCAACAGCTACGCCATTTCGCGCATCCCGGACCTTGCCCTGCGCCTTGGCGCGCACCATGGCGCCGACCTGCCGCGCGACTTCTGGGACCTGACCCTGTACCCGTGGTTGACCCTGTGCTGCCAGATGCTGCACGAGCGCCAGCGCCGCGTGCAGGACATGATCCGCCTGTGGGGCACGGAAGAGCTGGACGTCCCCCTGCTGCCGGGCGACTGCGCCTTTTCCTTCGAGGACAGCCACCAGTTCATCCTTGCGGGCGCGCAGGACCAGTTGTTCAACTGGTGGGTGTTCTCGCGCATCCTCGAACCGCAGTTGCCCGCCGCCTGGCGGGCCGTGCATGCCGAGCCGGTAACCCGCCATTCCGGCGCACCCGCCGAAGGCGGCCTGCGCAGCCTTGCGCGGCGGCTGCTGTACGCGCTGCCGTTTCCGCGCATCAAGGGCTTTTCCACCCTGCAATCGCTGGCATTTTCCATGGCGTTGCTGGGGCCGCGCACCTGCGAGGACCGCACCATCCCACTGGCCCAGCTCAAGGGCCGCATGCCGGTGTGGCGCTTCGAACCGGACGACATCATCCTGCCGTCCATCCCCCGCGCCCTGTGCCAGCAGCGTCTGCCCCGCACCGTGCGGCAGCGCCGCCCGCGCACCCGCGTGGTCAACGTGGCCTCGTACCACGACGACGCCTACCGCATGCGCGTGGCCCTGGACCGCGCCGCCGGGACGCGGCTGGTGTTCATCCAGCACGGCGGCAACTACGGCCACATCCGCGAATCCGCCGTGGTGCCCTTCTACGAGTACCGCCAGCACGCCTTCGTCACCTGGGGCTGGACCAGCCACGCGCCGTTCCGGGGCAATTACGTGCCCCTGCCGCACGCCCAACTGGACCGCATCAAGGACAGCCACGCCGACCGCACCGGCGCGCTGGTGCTTGTGGGCGCGGAAATGAGCCTGCTCTCCTACCGGCTGGATTCACGCCCACAGCCGCTGCAATGGCTGGACTACCGCCGCGACAAGGCGCGCTTTCTCGCCGCCCTGCCCGACCACGTGCGCGCATCCGCCCTGTACCGACCCTATTTCCAGACCATGAGCGGGCTGGACGACGGCCCGTGGGTGCTGCGCCGCTTTGCCGACGTGCGCCGTTGCGAAGGGAGCCTTGACGAGCACATGCTGGGCTGCCGCCTGCTGGTGCTGGACCACCACGGCACCACCCTGGAACTGGCCATGGCCGCCAACACCCCCACCGTGCTGTTCTGGAACCCCGAACACTGGCGCGTGGGGCGCGAAACCGCCGCCGCCCTGGCCGAACTGGCCGCCGTGGGCATACACCACGCCACGCCCGACGCCGCCGCCGCGCACATCTGCCGCGTCTGGCCCGACGTGCAGGGCTGGTGGCAGAGCGAAGCCGTGCAGCAGGCCCGCCGCAACTGGTGCGCCCAGTACGCCATGACCACCCCCTGCAGCATCAACGGCATCTGGCTGGACGCGCTGCGCGGGTTGTAAGAAAAGAAAACAAACCGGGAAATTTGCGGGGGAGGGGCACCCTTTGGAAAGGGTGTCCCCTCCCCCGCACCCCCACCCCTCCCAAACTTTTCAGTTGGGGTATGCGGAAAGCAGGCGCGAAAAGAACGCGCAAAGGTCGGGGACATGGGCGGATTCATCACCAAGGCGCTGCGCAAGGTGCGCGAAGAGGGGCTGACCCCGCGCGACATCGTGTCCTACGGCTGCATGGCCGTGCACCGCACCGCATCCTGCCTGTGGGGCACGGTGCGCATGCGGCTGAAGGCCGCGCTGTTCGGCGTGCGACTGGGCGGCGGGTGCGAGTGCTGCGGCGCCATCATCCTGCAACGCTGGCCGGGCAGCCGCATCGAACTGGGGCGCGGGGTGGGCATCATCTCCTCGTCCCGGCGATGCACGTCCGCCACCATCCACGCGCCCACCCGGCTGCGCACCTTTGCGGGCAGCGCCGCCATCCTGATCGGCGACGGCGTGACCATGAACGGCACGGCCATCACCGCCCGCTCGCGCACCATCCGCATCGGCAAGGGGACCATGATCGGCCCCAACTGCGTGATCACCGATTCCGACTTTCACGCGCCGTGGCCGCCGGAAACGCGCCTGACCACCCCGGCCTTCGAGCGCGACCGCGGCGTGACCATCGGCGACGACGTCTGGCTGGGCATGCGCTGCATCGTCCTGAAAGGCGTGACCATCGGCGACGGGGCCATCGTGGCCGCGGGCAGCGTGGTCACCCGCGACGTGCCCCCCGCCACCCTTGTGGCTGGCACGCCCGCCCGCGTGGTGCGGCAGTTGCCGTAGCCCCCCGCGTCGCCCTCGTTCCCTTTTTCCCCGATGCGGTGTATGCGCTCGCGCATCATACGCATGACATATTTCCCGCTCCCATCACCCCATTTGAAAAGTTTGGGGGGATGGGGGTCCGGGGGAAGGAGACCCTTTTTAAAGGGTCCCTTATCCCGGTAACTCTTCCCCAACCAGCCCCACCCCATGACCCAACAAACCCTTGCCAAGCGATACGCGTTCAAGCTGCTGGCGAACGTGGCGTCCATCCCGGTGTACCTGACCATGGAGGCGGTGCTGCCGCGCGCCCTGGGCCCCACGGGGTACGGCAACTACAGCTTTGCCACGAACATGTTCCAGCAGTTCGCGGGCTTCCTGGACATGGGCACCTCCACCTGCTTCTACAACGCGTTGTCGCGGCGGCAGCAGGAATTCGGGCTGGTGTCGTTCTACGTGCGGGTGGCGGCGCTGGTACTGGCCATCACCATGCTGTTCTCGCTGTCGGCGTACGTGCCGGGGCTTGGGCAGTGGCTGCTGCCAGACGTGCCCGCGTGGATCGTGCCGCTGGCGGCGTTGTGGGCGTTCCTGTCGTGGTGGGGGCGGGTGCTGCGCTCCATGAACGACGCGCTGGGGGTGACGGTGTCCAGCGAGATTTCGCGCACGGTGCTGAACCTCGCCAGCGTGGGGGCGTTGCTGGCGCTGTTCCTGCTGGGCTGGCTGAACATGGGCACGCTGTTCGCGCACCAGTACGCGACGCTGATCGCACTGGCGGTGGGGTACGCCATGGTGTTGCGCGGGTGCTGGCCCACGGTGACCTTCCGCATGCCCAAGGACGAGCGGCGGGCCTACACGCGCGAATTCGCGGACTACAGCACGCCGCTGTTCGTGCAGGCGCTGGCGTCCACCGTCTTTCTGGTGGCGGAACGCTGGCTGCTGCAAACCTTCAACGGCAGCGCGCAGCAGGGGTTCTTTGCCCTGTCGCAGAAGGTGGGCATGGCCTGCTTCCTGTTCGTTTCGGCCATGACGCCGCTGGTCATGCGCGAACTGTCCATTGCCTGGGGCAAGGGCGACCGGACTGAAATGGGCAGGCTGATGGACCGCTTTGCGCCGCTGCTGTTCACGGTGGCGGGATATTTTTCGTGCTTCACGGCCATGGAGGCCCCGGCGGTGGTGCGCATCTTCGGCGGGGCGGACTACGCGGCGGCCATCCTGCCGGTGCAGATCATGGCCCTGTACCCGGTGCACCAGGCCTACGGGCAGCTTGCCGGGTCGGTGTTCTACGCCACGGGCCGCACCCGCACCATGCGCAACATGGCGGTGACGGAGTACATACTGGGCTTCGGCCTGTCGTGGCTGCTGCTGGCCCCGGCGGACAAGTTCGGCTTCGGGCTTGGGGCCATGGGCCTTGCGGTAAAGACGGTGCTGGTCCAGTTCCTGTCGGTCAATTTCATGCTGTGGATGAGTTCGCGGATCATCCCGCTGAACTACCTGCGCAACGTGGCGCATCAGGCGCTGTGCCTGGCCTTTCTGGCCGGGGCGGCGTGGGCCTGCCGCAGCCTGACCATTGCCACGGGGCTGGGGGACGCGCAGGACATCGTGCGCTTCTTCGTTTCCGGCGTGATCTATTCCGCACTGGTGGGCGGGGCGGTGCTGGCCGTGCCGCAACTGGTGGGCCTTACCCGGCAGGACCTGCGCGGGCTGGCCAAGCGGGCGCTGGGGCGGTTCCGCAAGTCCGGGGCGTAACCGCGCGGGGCGTCCTGCCGAAAAATCGGGCCGGGGTGCCGCATTCACACAGTATCGGCACCCCTTTCTTGCCCACTACCGGCATATTGCACCCCGCATCGTGCGCGGATATACTGCCACCGCCTGAAAAGCCCCCCTGCCAGGCCGCGCGGTGCGGCCCACACACGGGGGCCACGGGACAACGGGCTACGGGGCGCGCACCGGCAGCAACAGCATGGCCGTGACGCGACCTTGCGCAACCGGACGCGACCTTATGCAACGGGACGCGACCCTATGCGACCTTGCGCAGCCCGGCCCGCGCGGTTTTCACATCACCGACGGACGCCACCGCGCCCGCCCCACACCATCCGGCGGCTTTGCCGCCGCACCGCACGCGAACGCAACCACCATGATCACCGCACGCGACATTCGGGAAAAGATGCGCCGAGGCGAAGCCACCATCGGCACCTGGATGCAGATTCCTTCCACCGACGTGGCCGAAATCCTTGGCCGGTCCGGCTACGACTGGGTGGCCGTGGACCTGGAACACGCCGCCTTCACCCGCAGCCAGCTGCCCGACGCCTTCCGCGCCATCGAGCTTGGCGGGGCCGCGCCCTTTGCCCGCGTGGCCGAAGCCACCCTGACCGACATCAAGGCATCGCTGGATTCCGGCGCGCGGGGCCTGATCTTCCCCATGATCGAAACCCGCGAACAGCTGGACGCCGCCATCGGCTGGGCGCTGTACCCCCGCACCGACGGCCCTTCCGGCGTGCGCGGCGTGGGCTACTGCCGGGCCAACCTGTTTGGCCGCGAGTTCACGCCCTACGTGAACGAAACCGCACGCGACACCCTGTTCGTGGCGCAGATCGAGCACATCCGCGCGGTGGACAACCTGGACGCCATCCTGTCCCACCCGCGCCTGGACGCCATCATGGTGGGGCCGTACGACCTTTCCGGCTCCATGGGGCTGACCGCGCAGTTCGACCATCCGGACTTTCTCGCCGCACAGGACCGCATCGCCGCCGCCGCGCGCGCCCACGACGTGCCCATGGGCCTGCACATCGTGCAGCCCGACACGGCGGACCTTGCGCGCCGCATTGGCGAAGGCTACCGGTTCATCGCGTGGTGCATTGATGCGGTGTTTTTGTACCGCAATTGTACTTGTCCGCCCGCTGGCGGTGCCGCGTAGTTCCGGCACCTGACTTGTCCTTTCGCTGACTGAAGGACAGGACCACTCCGGGCCACGGCCCCACGCATCACAACAGCAACCGAATCCATACGGACCGCACCGCGCCCCGGAACGGCGCGCCGGGCCACCCCGCCCACGGGCGGCATGGGGCACAGCCCCGAAGGGATGCAGCACAATGAAGATCACCTTTTTCGGCGGGGCCGGGTTCCTCGGCTCCCACGTCTGCGACAAGCTTTCCGACGCCGGGCACGAAGTCACCATCGTGGACCTGCGCCCCTCGCCCTACCTGCGCAGCGACCAGCGCATGGTTGTCGGCAACGTCCTTGACGAGACCGCCGTGGACGCCGCCATCGCCGGGGCCGACGCCGTGTTCAACTTCGCGGGCATCGCCGACATCGGCGAAGCCAACCGCAAGCCCGTGGACACCGCGCGCATCAACGTGCTGGGCAACGTCATCCTGCTGGAAGCCTGCCGCAAGGCCGGTGTTTCACGCTACGTGTTCGCCAGTTCGCTGTACGTGTACGGCAAGTCCGGCGGGTTCTACCGGTGCAGCAAGCAGGCCTGCGAATTGTACATCGAAAACTACCAGGCCATGCACGGGCTGGACTACACCATCCTGCGCTACGGTTCGCTGTACGGCCCCCGCGCCGACCGCCGCAACGCCATCAACCGCTTCGTGGCGGAAGCGCTGGAAACCGGGGCCATCACCTACTACGGCAGTCCCACCGCCCTGCGCGAATACATCCACGTGGAAGACGCCGCCCTGTGCACCGTGGAAGTGCTGAAGCCGGAATACGCCAACGAGAACATCGTGCTCACCGGCAACCAGCCCATGCGCGTGGGCGACCTGTTCAAGATGATCGGCGAAATGCTGGGCAAGGAACTGAACGTCGCCTACCAGCACGACCCCAACAGCGGCCACTACCAGGTCACGCCCTATGCCTTCATGCCCAAGGTGGGCAAGAAACTGGTGCCCAACCTGACCACAGACCTCGGCCAGGGCGTGCTGCGCGTGATGGAAGAAGTCCACCGCGAACTGCACCCCGACATGCACGACGTGGGCGGCTACCTGCTGCCCCGCGAGGAGTAGGACGCAGGCCGCAGATTTTGGAAAGGAAGAGCTATCGGGGAGGGGACCTTTTGGAAAAGGTCTCCCTCCCCGAACCCCTCCCCCCAAAACTTTTCAAATGAGGGTGAAACAAAGCCGCGCCCACATCCCCCACAGAAAGGTCGCTGCTTTTTCTTCCCAGTCCTAAAATTGCCTTTCTTCCTTATACCCCGCAGCGGTCTTCCGCTGCGGGAGGCTGGTGCGGGGACGATGCAAGGAATTACGAGTTTCGTCGCCGGGCAAGGCGGATTGGCATTTTTGAGCGGAGCATACTCCTGTATGTGAGCATCAAAAATGCCAAGCCAACGCCGCCCGGCGGCGAAAGACGGATTCTGCAAGCAGCGTATCCGCAGCACCCTGAGCGCCACTCCACCAATCCAACAGGCCGGGCCTTTCCCCGCCTTTCCACCTCACCCACACCAGACATTTCCCGGCGCACCGCGCCGCCAAAGGAGCAGCCATGAACATCGTCGCCATCATCCCCGCCCGCATGGGCTCCAGCCGCTTTCCGGGCAAGCCCATGGCCGACATCCACGGCGTGCCCATGGTGGGTCACGTCACCTTCCGCACGGCCATGAGCCCCACCCTGACCGCCACCTACGTGGCCACCTGCGACCAGGAAATCCAGGACTACGCCGAAGGCGCGGGCCTGAAGGCCGTCATGACCGGCGACCACCACGTGCGCTGCACCACCCGAACCGCCGAGGCCCTGCTGAAGATCGAGGCCACCACCGGCAAGCGCGTGGACATCGTGGTCATGGTGCAGGGCGACGAACCCATGGTCACCCCCGACATGATCGACGCCGCCATCGCCCCCATGCTGGCCGACCCCGCCGTCAACGTCACCAACCTGATGGCCCGCATGGAAACCGTGGAAGAGTTCGAAGATCCCAACGAGGTCAAGGTGGTGGTGGACCTGAACTCCGACGCGCTGTACTTCTCGCGCGAGGCGGTTCCCTCGCGCAAGAAGGGCGTCACCGACGTGCCCATGCAGAAGCAGGTGTGCATCATCCCCTTCCGCCGCGATTACCTGCTGAAGTTCAACGACATGCAGGAAACCCCGCTGGAAATCATCGAATCGGTGGACATGATGCGCATCCTCGAACACGGCGAAAAGGTCCGCATGGTGCCTACCGACAAGCGCACCCTCAGCGTGGACACCCCCGAAGACCTCGCCCGCGTGGTGGACATGATGGCCGAGGATTCCCTGCGCCTCGTCTACACGAAGTAACGGAGCCGACATGCCCACGCCGCACATGCCGCGCATGCCCGACATGTCGCGCCTTGCCGCCACTGCCGAGGAACTCTGGCTTTCGCTGTTCGCGTGGATTCCCACCGTCATCGGCGTGGGCGCGCGCCTTGTGGCGTGGCAACCGCTGTTCTGCCACTGCGGCCGGGTGCGTTTCGGCCAGTCGGTGACGGTGCAGGGCTGCCGCAACATCGCGCTGGCCAACGGCGTGCGCATCGGCAAGGGCTGCCACCTGTACGCCCGCACCGGTGCGCTGGAACTGGGCGAGAACGCGGCCCTCAACGTCAACGTGGTGGTGGACGCCGACGGGGGCCACATCCGCATGGGCGCCCACGTGACGGTGGGCCCCGGCACGGTCATCCGCGCGGCCAACCACAGCTTCGACCGCACCGACGTGCCCATCATGTTCCAGGGGCACGAGTACGGTGAGGTGACCATAGAGGACGACGTGTGGATCGCGGCCAACTGCACCATCACCCCCGGCGTGCACATCGGGCGCGGGGCCGTGGTGGGGGCCGGGGCCGTGGTGACCAGGGACGTGGAGCCGTACACCGTGGTGGGCGGCGTGCCCGCGAAACCGTTGCGCAAGCGCGGCGTGCACGAGCGGGCGGCTACGCCTCCGGAGGCCTAGCCGGCAGTGCGAAGCGTCAGGCTAACACGCGAAACAACTGGCAAGCACGCGAAACAACAGGCGGTCAGGCAGCCCCGCGCCGCCCCGCAGATCAGAATGAAACCGACACGCGCCGCATACCGCGCGACATGCCGAGGGGCCATGCCCCCGGCAAAGGACAACGAATCATGAAGGTAGCCATCACCACCTCGTCGTTCGCCAAGTTCAGCGACGAACCGCTGCGCCTTTTGCGCGAAGCGGGCATGGAGTACGTGCTCAACCCCACGGGCCGCGCCATCACCGAAGACGAGGCCATAGAACTGTTGCAGGGCTGCATCGGCGTAGCCGCGGGCACGGAGCCGCTGACCCGCAGGGTGATGCAGGCCCTGCCGGAGCTGAAGGTCATCTCGCGCTGCGGCACCGGCATGGACAGCGTGGACCGCGCCGCCGCGACGGAACTGGGCATTGCCGTGCGCAACACGCCCGACGCGCCCACCCAGGCCGTGGCCGAACTGACCCTGGGCTACGCGCTGGACCTGATGCGCCTTGTCAGCCGCATGGACCGCGAACTGCGCGCGGGCACGTGGAAGAAGCGCATGGGCAACCTGCTGGCGGGCAAGAAGGTGGGCCTGATCGGCTTTGGCCGCATTGGCCGCGCCACGGGCAAGCTGTTCGAGGCCTTCGGCTGCGAGGTGGCCTTTGCCGACCCGTTCGCCGAAAGCGACACCAACGCAAAGATGGAAATGGACGCCCTGCTGGCCTGGGCGGACATCGTCTCGCTGCACTGCTCGAAGCCGGAAGGCGGCGGGTACATCCTGGACGAACGCCGCCTTGGCCTGATGCGCCCCGGCACGTGGGTCATCAACGCCGCGCGCGGCGGGCTCATCGACGAAGCCGCCCTGCATGCGCTGCTGGCCTCCGGGCATCTGGCCGGGGCCGCGCTGGACGTGTTCGCCAAGGAACCCTACGAAGGCCCCCTGCGCGACCTGCCTAGCGTCATCCTGACCCCGCACATCGGCTCGTACGCCGTGGAAGCCCGCGTGAAGATGGAAACCGACACCATCCGCAACCTGCTGGACGCGCTGCCCAAGTAGGCAGAAAACAGCGGCAGGGAGCGCAGGCGAAGGCTCTCGGCGGCAGACCTTGGCCGTCGGCGCCCATTCCGACGGCCTGCCCCGCGCCATATACCGTTTTCCATGGCCCGCCCCGTCCCCAGTGTGCGGACGGGGCGGCCATCACCAAGGAGTACCATGCCCCTTTCCTGCATCGTCTTCGACTGCGACGGCGTCATCCTGGAAAGCGTGAACGTGAAGACCGAAGCCTTCGCCCGCGTGGCCGAACCCTTCGGCGCGGACGCGCGCGACCGTCTGGTGGCCTACCACATGGAGCACGGCGGCGTGAGCCGCTACAAGAAGTTCGAGTGGCTGTTCACCGAAGTGCTGGGCCGCGAAATCACATCCGACGAAATGGACGAGTTGGGCCGCAGGTACGCGGACTATGCCTTCGAGGGCGTGCTGAACGCCCCCATGGTGCCCGGCGCGCACGACGTGATCACCGCGTGGCATGGCCGGGTGCCGCTGTACGTGTGCTCCGGCGCACCGCACGAGGAACTGGTGCACATCCTGACCGAGCGCGGGCTGGCCAGATACTTCGAGGCCATCTACGGATCGCCGCCCGGCAAGACCGACGTGCTGCGCCGCGCCGTGGAAAAGGCTGCCGTTCCCCCGGCGGAAGTGGTGATGATCGGTGACGCCAAGACCGACATGACCGCCGCCGAAACCGTGGGCACCCTGTTCTATGGCCGGGGCGAAGCCTTTGCCGCCACCCCGCACCCGTGGGGGCATGACCTGACGGGGCTTAATGCGTGGCTGGAAGGCCTCTGCTAAAGCTGGAACGACCGCTGCATCTTGCCGGGGAGCCGCACGCCACACCGGCGCGGCTCCCCGTGCCTTTCGCACCCGCCGCAAAGGAGCCTTCGTGACCACCTTCATCCTGCTGGATGGACCAGACGCCCCGCCCCGCCCGCAACCGGAATCCGACGGCCTGCCCCCGGTGGTGGCCCACTGGGCCCGGCGCAACGTGCCGCACGGGCATCTTTCGGTGCCCGCGCTGGTAGAGGCGCACTTCACGGACATCCGGCGCGAGTACGTCACCTGGGCGCACGAGGCCGGGCTGACCCGTCCGGCACGCTCCACGCGCAACCTGCGCGAACTGCTGGCCGTGGGCGACACCTTCTCGCACTGGTGGTTCACCACGCTTGCCGAGAAGCATCCCAAGATCTGCCGCAACCTGTACGAAGTGACCAAGCTGCGCGCGCTGGAACTGGTCATGGAGGACGCCCGCGCCGACCATGTCTGCCTGGTCACCGACGACACGGTGCTGGCGGGCATCCTGCTGCGCTTCTGCGCGGCCACGGGCCGTCGGTTCGAACTGCATCCGGCCAAGGCGGAAACCGGCAGCGAAGCAAATGCGCAAGCCGCCGCCCCCCGCTCTGCCAAACAGCGGCTGGCCGCCCTGTACCATCGCCTGCCCGCCCCGGTGCAGGCCGTGGCGCGCCTTGGCGCGTGGCTGCTGCGCGAAAAACGCCTGCTGCCCGCCGCGCCCGAGGCCACGGGCAAGGCAAGCATGCCCGCACACCCGCGCCCCGGCACCGTGGCCACCTATTTTCCCAACATCGACGTGCAGGCCGCCAAGCAGGGCCGCCTGCGCTCGCGCTACTGGGAAAGCCTGCACGATGCGCTGGACCCGCAGCAGGGCGGCGTGCACGGGGTGACCTGGCTGTTCATCTTCGAACCCACGCCGCACTATTCGCTGGCCGACGCCATCCGCCTGCGCGACGAATTCCGCGCCCGCAGACAGGACGGCATCGCCTTTCACTTCATAGAGGAATTCCTGACCCCGGCCACCATCGCCCGCGAAGTTGCGCACTACTGCCGCATGGCCTTTCGCACCGCGCGCCTGACCCGCCACGTGGCCGGGCTGTGCCGCCTGCCCGGTTCGCGCATGGATTTCTGGCCGTACATGACCCGCAACTGGGCGGAATCCACGCGCGGCTGGCTGGGGCTGCAACGCCGCCTGATGCGCGCCGCCTTCCGCCGCTATGCCGCCGTGTGCGCGCCGCAGGAGTGGACCATCTTCCCCATGGAAAACCACCCCTGGGAAAAGTCCCTTGCCCATGCCATGCACGAGGCGCGGCGCGGCCCGGTGTACGGCACCCAGCATTCCACCGTGCGCCCCACAGACCTGCGCTACTACGAGGACGCCCGCGCCTTTGCCGAGCCGGACGCCGCCGCCACCCTGCCCGACCTCATGTGCTGCAACGGCCAGGGCGCGCTGGGCCACATGCGCGACGCGGGCATGCCCGCCGAACGGCTGGGCGAAATCGAGGCGCTGCGCTACCTCTACCTTGCCGATGCAGCTGCGGCTCCCGCCGCGTCCGCCACCGCGTCCGCCACCGATCCCACTGATCCCACCGATCTCACTGATCGGGGCGACACCCCCGGCAAGCCCACCCTGCTCGTGGTCACCAGCTTCTTCACCGACGAGACCGACAACCAGCTCGACGTGCTGGCCGAGGCTGCACGGGCAGGCACGCTGGACGGGTACGACATGGTGGTCAAGCCGCACCCCAACCTGCCCGTGGAAGGCCGCCTTGCCGCGCGCTTTCCTTCCGGCGGAGCGCCCCGGGTGGTGAACACGCCCGTGGCCCAGCTGCTTGTTCCTGGCACCATCGTATGGGCCGCCAACTCCACCACCGTGGCGCTGGAAGCCGCCTACCAGCGGCTGCCCCTCATCGTGCAGACCGCCGCCAACGACTTCAACATGTGCCCGTTGCTGGGCGTGCCCGGCACCGCCTTCGTGGCCACCGCCGACGACCTCGCCGCCGCGCTGGCCCACCCCGCACCGCCCGACCTGCCGCCCGGCTTCCTGGCCCTGGAC
>NZ_VRYY01000010.1 GCF_015731765.1 Nitratidesulfovibrio oxamicus | reverse complement strand
CCCGCATCGCCGCCCAGCGCGCCGCGTTGCGCCTGCCCGTGCTGCCCACCACCACCATCGGCTCGTTCCCCCAGACCGCCGACATCCGCGCCCAGCGCCGCAAGCTGCGCACCGGCCAGATCACCGAGGCCCAGTACGACGCAGCCATGCGCGAGGCCATCGCCACCGCCATCCGCGAGCAGGAGGCCCTCGGGCTTGACGTGCTGGTGCACGGCGAGCCGGAGCGCAACGACATGGTGGAATACTTCGGCGAGAAGTTGCGCGGGTTCTGCATCACCGCCAACGGCTGGGTGCAGAGCTACGGTACCCGCTGCGTCAAGCCGCCCCTGCTCTACGGCGACGTCTCGCGTCCCGGCCCCATGACCGTGCGCTGGATCACCCACGCCCAGTCGCTGACCGGCAAACCGGTCAAGGGCATGCTTACCGGCCCGGTCACCATCGCCTGCTGGAGTTTTGTCCGTGATGACGTGCCCCGGCCCGTGGTCTTCCGCCAGCTTGCCCTGGCCATACGCGACGAGGTGGCCGACCTCGAGGCCTCGGGCATCGGCGTCATCCAGATCGACGAACCCGCCCTGCGCGAGGGCCTGCCCCTGCGCCGCGCCGCCCATGCCGCCTATCTCGACGCCGCCGTGGGAGCGTTCCGTCTGGCCTCGTCCGGCGTGCGGGACGCCACCCAGATCCATACCCACATGTGCTACTGCGACTTCCACGACATCATCGACCACGTGGCCGCGCTGGACGCCGATGTCATCAGCCTGGAAGCCAGCCGCAGCCGCATGGAGCTGCTGGATGTCTTCGCCACCCACGCCTACCCCAACGAGGTCGGCCCCGGCGTGTACGACATCCACAGCCCGCGCGTGCCCTCCATCGACGAAATGGAAACCCTGCTCCGCGCCGCCATCCGCGTCCTGCCCCTGGACCGCCTGTGGGCCAACCCCGACTGCGGCCTGAAAACCCGCGACTGGCCCGAAACCCGCGCCAGCCTCGCCCACCTCGTGGCCGCCGCCGCACGGGTGCGGGGCAACGCCTGATCAAGAGAACCCATTGAGAACTATCCGGGGGAAGGAACCTTTTGAAAAAGGTTCCTTCCCCCGGCCCCCCATCCTCCCAAACTTTTTAATTGGGGGCCGCTCCGCAATACGAAACCGCAACATCCCAACGCCCTGCCTTGCGCTACTCCCCCTATGGAAACGTTTTGGAAGAAGGGGTGGGGGTCCGGGGGCGGGGAAGAAACTTTTTGGAAAAAGTTTCTTCCCCGCCCCCGGTTCCTTCTTCCTCTCCTCCTTCCCCTCTTCCTCCTCCCCCCTCTGCCCTCCACACCCTTTTCGCGCGGGGGGACTTGGCGTATGCTGCGCCCAAACCGGATGCCGGAAGCAATGGGGAGGCGCATGAACCAGCGGTGGGATGCGGACACGGTGCGGGGCTACATGCAGTGGCTGGAGACGCCCAGGGGGGCGTTTGCGGTACGGCACGAACAGCGGCTGCTGCACCACATGGTGTCGGGCTGGCCCCGGCGCGGGCACACCCTGCTGGAGGTGGGCTGCGGCCCGGGGGTATTCCTGGAATCTTTCTGGGAGGCGGGGTTCGACGTCACCGGGCTGGACAGCAGCGAGGCCATGCTGGAGGCCGCGCGCGAACGGCTGAACTGCCGGGCGGACTTCCACCTTGGCGTGGCCGACCACCTGCCCTTTGACGACGACGCCTTCGACTACGTGGCCCTGCTGACCAGCCTGGAATTCGTGCCCGACCCTGCGGCGGCGCTGGCGGAAGCGTTCCGGGTGGCTTCGCGCGGGGTGCTGGTGGGCTTCCTGAACCGGATTTCACCCTACTACCCCACCCACGGGGCGCCGATGCCGGGGCTGCGCAACTCGCTGATGCGGCAGGCCCGCTGGTTCAGCGTGCCTGCCATGTACGCGCTGGTGCGCGGCACGGGGGTGGCATGCTCCGTCACCATGCGCTCGGTGCTGCACGGCCCGGCCTGCACCTGGCGCGAATCGCGCCTGTTCGAGATGCTGAACGGCTGGATCAGCCTTTGGCCGTTCGGGGCGTATGTGGCCATGCGCATGGACTTTGGCCGCCGCATGCCCGTCACCCCGCTGGTGCTTCGCACGGGCAAGGCCGCCGTGTCGCGCATGGCGCCCGGCCGGCAGACCGCCACGGACGGCTTTTCCTGCCGCAGAAAGCACGGGGAGTAGCCTGATCGGCCGCATCGCGGTAACATCAGGGCCGCATCAGGGCCGCATCAGGGTCGCATCAGGGCCAAATATGGACAGCTACGTGTCCAATCCGTGTCAATCCGCTCCATCCCGGTCCATTCCCCGCCCATGCCGCGCCGCTCTCTGCCCATCCGCGCCGATTCGGTCCTGCCCTTGTGCTTCGGGCCTGCCGGAGCCATTCCCCGCGCGTGATATTCGACGATTTTGACAATACCCGCCCATTGGACTATCCATTGCTGTTTCCGCACCGGCGGGGCGCGGCGTGCCGTGCGCATGCCCCCTGCCGCGCAAGCCTGCATCCGGAAGCGAGCCATGAACACCAACAATTCCGACAAGACCGCCGCCCCCCAGACCGCACAGAAGGTCACGGGCGACAAGGTGGGCACCATCAAGGGGTTCGCCGACATGTTCAGCCCCGACAGCGACGTGTTCACCTTCATGGAGAACACCGCGCGCGAGGTGTTTGGCCGTTACGGCTACACCGAGCTGCGCACCCCGCTGCTGGAGCGGACCGAGCTGTTCTGTCGCTCCATCGGCACCGAGACCGACGTGGTGCAGAAGGAAATGTACACCTTCCCCGACCGCAAGGGCCGTTCGCTGACCCTGCGCCCGGAAGCAACGGCGGGCGTCATGCGCGCCTTCATCGATGCGGGCCGCCATGCGCAGGAGCCGGTGTCCAAGCTGTTCACCACCGGCCCCATGTTCCGCTACGAGCGCCCGCAGAAGGGCCGCATGCGCCAGTTCCACCAGATCAACTGCGAATGCCTTGGCCCGCAGGAACCGCAGGCCGATGCCGAACTGGTGCTGATGCTCATGACCTTCCTGCGCGCACTGGGGCTGACCGACCTTTCGTTGCAGGTGAACTCGCTGGGCTGCCGCGAATGCCGCCCGGTGTACCGGGCCGCGCTGCGCGACTTTCTGGATTCCATCGACCGCGAATCGCTGTGCGAGGACTGCCGCCGTCGCATCGACACCAACCCCCTGCGGGTGCTGGACTGCAAGGTGCCCACCTGCCGCGAGCTGACCGCCGACGCTCCGCGCATCATCGACCACAACTGTCCGGAATGCCGCAGCCACTTCGATACGGTGCTGCGCGTGTTCGACGCCGCGCGGCTGGACTACGTGCTCACCCCGCGCCTGGTGCGCGGGCTGGACTATTACAACCGCACCACCTTCGAGGTGGTGTCCGGCTCCATCGGCGCGCAGTCGTCGGTGGCGGGCGGCGGACGGTATGACGGCCTGGTGGCGCAGCTTGGCGGCCCGGACGTGCCCGGCGTGGGCTTTGCCTGCGGCATGGAGCGCCTTGCGCTGATGCTGCCCGCGCTGGAGAAGAAGCGGCCCGATTTCTACATCGCCGTGCTGGACCCGGCTGCGGCGGACGCGGCCATGCTGCTGGCGCAGGAACTGCGCGCGGCGGGCAAGGCGGGCGAGGTGTCCTTTGCCGCGCGCGGCATCAAGGGCCAGATGCGCCAGGCCGGACGCACCGGCGCGCGTTGCGCCCTGCTGCTTGGCGGCGACGAGATGGCCAACGGCACCGTGGTCATCAAGGACATGGACAGCGGCGAGCAGCGCAGCGTGCCGCAGGGCGAGGCCGTGAACCACGTTTAGTGTGGTTGCCGACAGCATCTGTCGCTACCCTTTTGAAAAGTTTGGGGGGAGGGGTCCGGGGAGGGAGACCCTTTCCGCGTTGCGGTCGCCATCCGTAAGGTTCGCGCAAGCGCTCACCTAACGGCTGCCGCAAAGGGTCCCCTCCCCGGTACTCTTCCTACCCCGTTTCCGTCCCTTTCCGACTTGTCATCCTCGGGAAACATCCAAAGGAACCGTTCATGAGCGATCAGAAACTTGACGTCCAACAGGAACACCAGCAGTACATCGAACCCCTGGGCGACTGGGTGCGCAGCCACGATTGCTGCACCCTGACCGCCGCCGACACCGGGGCCGAAGTCTGCCTGATGGGCTGGGTGCAGTACCGCCGCGACCACGGCGGCCTCATTTTCGTGGACCTGCGCGACCGCCAGGGCCTTACCCAGATCGTGTTCAGCCCTGACGTCAACCCCGCCGCGCATGAGCGCGCGCACATCATCCGCTCTGAATACGTGCTGGCCATTCGCGGCACCGTGCGCCCCCGGCCCGAAGGCATGACCAACCCCGGCATGAAGACCGGCGAGATCGAGGTGTACGTTTCCGAATGGAAGCTGCTGAACACCTCAAGGACGCCCGCCTTCGTCATCGAGGACCGCACCGAGGCCAGCGAGAACCTGCGCCTGCAGTACCGCTACCTCGACCTGCGCCGCCCGCGCATGGCCAACAACTTCATCGTGCGCCACAAGGCCGCGCAGGCCACCCGCCGCTACCTGGACGAGCTGGGCTTTCTGGAAATCGAGACGCCCTACCTCACCAAGTCCACGCCGGAAGGCGCGCGCGACTTCCTGGTGCCCAGCCGCCTGAACCAGGGCCAGTTCTACGCCCTGCCGCAGTCGCCGCAGTTGTTCAAACAGCTGCTGATGATGTCGGGCATGGAACGCTACTACCAGATCGTGCGTTGCTTCCGCGACGAGGACATGCGCGCCGACCGTCAGCTGGAGTTCACCCAGATCGATATCGAGATGAGCTTCGTGGACGAGGAACAGGTGATGGCCATGGCCGAAGGCCTGATGGCCCGCGTGTTCCGCGACGCGCTGGGGCGAGAGATCGCCACCCCCTTCCCGCGCATGAGCTATGACGACGCCATGGCCCGCTACGGCGTGGACAAGCCGGACACCCGCTTCGGACTGGAGCTGCAGGATGTCACGCACATCGTGCGCGGCTCCAACTTCAAGCTGTTCGCCACGGCGGAACTGGTCAAGGCCATGCGCGTGCCCGGCGGCGAAACCATGACCCGCAAGGAGATCGACGAATTCACCGAGTTCGTGAAGATCTACGGCGCGCAGGGACTGGCCTGGATCAAGATCCGCCCTGACGAATGGCAGTCGCCCATCGCCAAGTTCCTGTCCGATACGGAGCGCGCCGGGCTGAAGGAAGCGCTGGGCCTTGAGACGGGCGACATCGTGTTCTTCCAGGCGGGCGCGCCGGGCATGGTCAACGCGGCGCTGGGCAACCTGCGCGTGCGCCTTGGCGAGCACCTTGGCCTCATCGACGAGAACGCCTTCAACTTCCTGTGGGTCACCGACTTCCCGCTGTTCGAATACGACGAGGAAGAAAAGCGCTACGTGGCCTGCCACCATCCGTTCACCTCGCCCAAGGACGGCCACATGGACGTCATGGTCGAGAACCCGGCGGCGGCACGCGCCCGCGCCTACGACATGGTGCTGAACGGCTACGAACTGGGCGGCGGCTCCATCCGCAACCACACGGCGGAAAAGCAGCGCCGCATGTTCGCGGCCCTCGGCTTCTCGCCCGAAGAAGCGGAAGCGCAGTTCGGCTTCCTGACCCAGGCGCTTGAAATGGGCGCCCCGCCGCACGGCGGCATCGCCTTCGGCATGGACCGTCTGGCCATGCTGCTGACCGGCTCGTCGTCCATCCGCGACGTCATCGCCTTTCCCAAGACGCAGAAGGCCACCTGCCTGCTCACCCAGGCCCCGGACAGCGTATCCGCCCGCCAGTTGCGCGACCTGGGCCTGCGCCTGCGCGAAACGGGCAAGGAAGCCGCCAAGGACGCAGCCTCCACGGACGCCCCGCAGGGCTAGGCCCCGCACACAGACTGCTCCGCACGGGGGAGGAAGGCTGCACGCCTTCCTCCCCCGTCGCTTCGGCCCCTGTTTCCAGCCCTTTCCTTGCCCGCACGGCGTGCTTACCGTAAGGTGACCGCATCAAACGCCCACATCACAGGACCGCCCATGATCCGAGAAGTGCTGCAATATCCCGATCCGCGCCTTGCCGTCGAATGCGAGGACATCACCGAGATCACCGATGAAATCCGCCAGCTTGCCGCGGACATGGCCGAAACCATGTACCGGCAGGACGGCATCGGCCTTGCCGCGCCGCAGGTGGGCGAACACTGCCGCCTGATCGTGGTGGACGTGTCCGGCCCGGAAAAGCGCGAGGCGCTGATGACCTTCGTGAATCCCCGTCTGGAACTGACCGGCGAGAAGATCGACTCGGAGGAAGGCTGCCTGTCCGTGCCCGGCGGCTACCGCGCCACGGTAACCCGCAGCGACACCGTGCGCCTGACCGCCCGCGACCTGGACGGCAACGAGGTGTGCATGGACGTCGACGGCCTGCTGGCCGTGTGCCTGCAACACGAGGTGGACCACCTGAAGGGCACCCTGTTCATCGACCATATCAGCCGTCTGAAGCGCACCCTGTACGATTCGCGCGTCAAGAAGATGCAGAAGAACGCGCCCCGCCCCATGCCCACGGCGGCGGCCAGACCCCGCACGGGAGCGCGCTAGCATGACCGGGCAGGACGCAGTGCACGCTGATGGCGCCATGCTGGACGGCAACGGCAATACGGATGCCGCACAGGGGGTGACGGCCCCAGCCGCGCCGCGCACGCCGCTGCGCGTGGTGTTCATGGGCACGCCGGGCTTTGCCGCCGTTATCCTGCGCCACCTGCTGGAATGGGACGGCTGCGAGGTGATCGCCGCGTACACCCAGCCCGACCGCCCCTGCGGACGCGGCCAGCAGTGCCGCCCGCCGGAGGTCAAACTGCTGGCCATCGAGCACGGCGTGCCGGTGTACCAGCCCCTGAATTTCAGGACCGAGGACGCCATTGCGGAATTGCGTTCCCTGCGCCCCGACGTGCTGGTGGTGGCCGCGTACGGCCTGATACTGCCGCAGTCGGTGCTGGACATCCCGCGCCTTGGCCCCGTCAACGTGCATGCCTCGCTGCTGCCGCGCCTGCGCGGCGCCGCGCCCATCCAGCGAGCCGTCATGGCCGGTGACGCCGTGACCGGGGTGACCATCATGCGCATGGAAGCCAGCCTGGATACCGGCCCCATGCTGCTGCAAAAGGCCATGGGCATCGACATCAACGACACCGCGGGCGACCTGCACGACCAGTTGGCCGACCTTGGCGGCAGGCTGCTGCTCGCGGCGCTCGGCAAGCTGGCCGACGGCACCGCCGTGGCCATTCCGCAGGATGACGACCGGGCCACCTACGCCGCCAAGCTGACCAAGGCCGACGGCCTCATCGACTGGAACCGTCCCGCTGCGCAGGTTCACGCGCACATTCGCGGGGTAACCCCGTGGCCGGGCGCGTACTGCACCATCCAGAGGGAAGGACAGAAGGAATTGCGAGTGGCCCTCGGTCCTGGCCGCATCGGTCCGTTGCGGTCGGATGCCCCGGAATACGAGGTCGCCGCTCCCGGCACCCCCGGTACGATAGTCGGGCTGGTGGACGAGCAACTGGCCATCGCCTGCGCCGACCGGCTGTACCTCGTTGATTCCATCCGCCCGGCGGACCGCAAGCCCATGGACGCCCGCGCCTTTCTGTGCGGCTACCTGAACGCCTGCGAGTGCGACGGCGGCCTTGCCGTGTGCGTGTAGGCGGCTGGCGTTGGCGTGTCCGCCCCCCGGGGTGCAGCGCCGCATCCGCCAACGGTGACCGGATCGTCAAGGCGGTAGCCAACTGAATCCAGCGCGGGCCAGCCCCCGGCCATCGCGTTCCCAACCCATTGCGCATTCCGCAACACGAAAGCCATGTCCATGCCCATCCGCAAGAATCCGCATTCCCTCCCGCGAGAGGACTACCACGGCGCCCGCAAGCGGCTGTTCATCGGGCTCATCAGCCTGACCTCCGCCGCCCTGTGCCTGGTGCTGCTGGTGGGGTGGATCATCCCGTACATCGGGCTTGGCAACATCCATCCGCTGGTTCCGGACATCACCGGCGCCCTGCTTGTGGCCTGCATCGCGCTCATCGTGTGGGCAACGCTGGGCCTTGTGCTGCACATCTACACCGGGCGGCCCTGGTTCGGCTCGCAGCGGGTGCGCGGCGTGGCGGTAAAGCTGTTCCTGCCACTCATGGAACTGTTGGGGCGGCTGTTCGGCATCTCGCGCGAAGAGGTGCGCCACTCGTTCATCAAGGTCAACAACGAACTGGTGCGCGGCGAGACGGGCAGCTTTGCCCCGTCGGACGTGCTGATCCTGCTCCCGCACTGCCTTCAGTCCAGCAACTGCGCGGTGCGCCTGACCTACGGCGTGGACCACTGCAAGCGTTGCGGCCTGTGCCCCATAGAACAGCTGCTGGCCCTGCGCGACCGCTACGGCGTCAAGCTGGCCATCGCCACCGGCGGCACCATTGCCCGGCGCATCGTGGTCAAGGAGCGCCCCCGGCTGATCATTGCCGTGGCCTGCGAGCGTGATCTTGCCAGCGGCATCCAGGACACCCACCCCATCCCGGTGTATGGCGTGCTCAACGAGCGGCCCAACGGTCCCTGTCTGGATACGCTGGTCAGCCTGGCCAACGTGGAAAAGGCCCTGCGTCACTTCCTGAACGTGCTGCCGCCAGACCTTGGGGAAAAGGACACGGCGAGTGCGGCAGCTGGTGCTTCCGCAGCCGGTGCGCCCGGCTCCGTTGCCGACGCCACCTTCGGGGCTGGCGGCGGAAATGCCTGCCAGCCCGATAATGCCGGAAGCACCGCAGGCCACGACCACCGCGCACAGGATGCCGCGCCTTCGGCTTCTTCCACCGCTGCCGCCTCGGCCGCGCCTTCGGATCCGCAATGAGTTCCCGCCCCCGCCAACCCCACGCGAAGGACGGGCACCTGCCGCCTGCCCGCGCCGCTGCCCTGGCCGCACTGGACAAGGTGCTCCGCAAGGGACAGGAAGTACAGGCCGCACTGGACACCGTGCTTGCGGACACCGCTGCGCGCAATGATGTGCACGCTCCCGCAACCGCATGCGAAACCTCAGCCAACAAGAGTGGTTCAACCGCTCAAAAGTCCATGGCCTCTTCCTCGGCTGACTCCGCATTGCGGCATGCCGGAATTTCGCGCCAGGACGCCGCCCTGGCCACGGAGCTTGTTTACGGGTATCTGAGGTCGGAAATCCGCCTTTCGTGGCTCCTGCGGCGCTTCCTGACGGCCCCGGAAAGGCTGCCGCAAGAGGCCCTGCTGACCCTTGGCGTGGCCGCCCACGAAATAGTGCACCTTGACCGCATTCCCGACTATGCGGCTGTGGACTGGGCCGTCACCCACATCCGCCAACGTTTCGGCCCCGGCCTCGGCAAGCTGGCCAACGCGGTGCTGCGCAACGTGGCCCGACTGGGCGACGACGCCCGCAACGCGGACATGTACCACGCCGACCTGCCTGACCCCCGCGATTTCCTGTCCGTGTACCATGCCGCACCGCGCTGGCTGGTGGACCTGTGGTGCGATGCGTACGAACCGGACCGTGCCGCAGCCCTGCTCGCGGCCAGCGCCCGGGCTCCGGCCCCGGCGGTTCGCGTCAATGCTGCTCGCCCCGGCTGGCAGGCGCTGCGTGACCAGCTGATTGCGGATCACGGCGGCGCCGCATGCAGCCATGCCGGGGTGGTGTTTCCTGTCGGCGGCTTTCCGGCAGAGGTGGCCGCGCTTGAGCGCGCCGGGTTGCTGTCTCGTCAGGGGGCGGCATCGCAGGAAGTGCTGGATGCATTGCGCCCGGACACATGGGAAGGCCCGGTGTGGGATGCCTGCTGCGGGCGCGGCGGCAAGGCGCTGGCCCTGCTGGAGCGCGGCGTGGACATTCGCCTGTGCAGCGACCCCAATGCGGGCCGCCTGCGCGGCCTGCGCGTG
>NZ_VRYY01000009.1 GCF_015731765.1 Nitratidesulfovibrio oxamicus | reverse complement strand
GGCGGCGGTGCGGCCGGCCGCGTTCAGTGCGGCAACTATGCGCGATGACGCGAGGGGGGCAGGCTTGCGGCCAGGCTTGCTGGTGGACATCACGCCTCCCCGCCGGTCAGCCATGCCACGATGCGCGCGGCGCATCCGCCGGGCGACAGCGCATCGGCGGCCACGGTGAAGCTGGCATGGCGGCGATACAGCGCGATGCGCTCGTTGTACAGATCCTCGATGGTCTGTCCCGGCGCGATGGCCAGCCCCCGGTCGGGGTTCATGGCGATGCGTTGCAGGATCAGCGGCAGGGAGACCTCGAGGTAGACCAGCGGCCCCAGCGCGGCCAGGTGGGCCATGGCCTCGGGGCGATAGACCACGCTGCCGCCGGTGGACAGCACGGTGCGCCGCGCGCCGATGCGGCGGATGACGCCCGCCTCCACGTCCAGGAAGCTTTCCTTGTCCATGGAATCGGCCACGGCTTGCAGCCGGGTTCCATAGGTGGCCTCGATGAGGTTGTCGGTGTCCACGTGGGCCCAGCCAAGCTGAAGGGCCAGTTCGCGGCCCACGGTGGTCTTGCCAGCACCGGCCATGCCGATGATGCTGACGCACCCGTCGGGGGCGATGCGAGCCGGGTCAAGGGCGAGGAGCGGATCGGGAGTGGTCATGTGAAGTCCTGTGGCGAAGCCCTGCGCGCTGGCAGGACGAATATGGGCGGGCCGTGGCCGGAAAATCGTTGCGGCGCAAGCCCGGCGCGACTGCCTGTGTAGTCGGCGGCGGCATGCGGTGTCAACACTCGGGGGCGGCAAGGGCAGGGCGGATGGCGCATGCCGTGCGCTGCGCATTGCTGCGTTGCCCCGGCTTGACCCGCGCGACCGTGCCAACGCAAAAAGGGCAGGCCCGCCGAAGCGGACCTGCCCGAAAGGCAGCGTATGGAAGCGATTAACGCTTGGAGTACTGGTACCGGGCGCGGGCAGCGCGCTGGCCGTACTTCTTGCGTTCCTTCTTGCGGGCGTCGCGGGTCAGGAAACCGGCGCGCTTCAGGGCGCCGCGCAGTTCCGGCTCGACTTCGAGCAGGGCGCGGGAAATGCCGTGGCGCACCGCTTCGGCCTGGCCGGTCACGCCGCCGCCGCAGACGTTGACCTTGATGTCGAAGCGTTCGACGTTCTTGGTCAGCACCAGGGGCTGGCGGATGATCATTTGCAGCGACTTGCGCGGGAAGTAGTCTTCGAAGGGGCGACCGTTCACCACGATCTGACCGGAACCTGCGTACAGGCGGGTACGGGCCGTGGCGGTCTTGCGGCGACCGGTACCGTAGTTGAATTCGTTGGCCATGATTCTCTCCGGCTCGATCTGGTTAGTACTTGATGGCGAGCTGCTGCGGGTTCTGGGCGGCATGCGGATGCTCGGGGCCTGCGTAGACCTTGAGCTTCTTCAGCATGGCGCGGCCAAGCCGGTTCTTGGGCAGCATGCCCCGCACGGCGTTCATCAGCACGCGTTCCGGATGGGAGGCGAGCAGCTTCTCGAGGGTGATCTCGTGAAGACCGCCGACATACCCGGAGTGACGGTAGTATTTCTTGTCGGCAAGCTTGTTGCCGGTGACCTTGATCTTTTCGCAGTTGACCACGACGATGAAGTCGCCGTTGTCCATGTGCGGGGCGAACTCGGGCTTGTGCTTGCCACGCAGGCGATGCGTGATCTGGGTGGCAAGGCGGCCGAGAACCAGGTCGGAGGCATCGACCACGAACCATTCGCGGTTGATGTTCTCGGGCGTGGGGCTGAACGTTTTCATCAGAGCGTACTCCTGTGCGAGCTCGAAAGAACGGTCTATGTATTGGGTTCCCCGCCCCTTGTCAACAGAAAAAGGGCGTGGAAACGCGCGACGGACAATGCCGCCCCCGCAGGGCGGCATCATGCGTGCGATGCTTGCCGTACCGGCCTGGGCCGGATTGGGCCGGAGATGCCTTTCGCCTGCGGTCAGGCGTTGTGCGGCAGTCCCGGTGCATGTTGCGGAAACGCGGGTTCGCCTGGCGGTCGTCCACACTTCGGTCCCACTGGCGCGCCTAACGGGGCGGCTGGCCTGGGGAGTGGGCGACTTGCCCCGCGCGATTGCGCCGAAAGCGGCGGGCGGGGCGGCACCGGGCAGGCGCCGCAAGATCACTGACGGAAGGTTGGCTTGGACCATCCGGCGGGTTTGCGTGGCGTGAACCCGAAGCGTATCGCTTCAAACTCTTGAGCTTTACACCATGACCGCATACATTGCCAAGAGATTTTCTTGAACCCCCTCGGGAGGACCCATGCCCAGCATTCGCAAGAGCCTGCTCCAGTTCGTCTTTTCCGGTGCGTACATGAAGCGGTGGAACGACAAGCTGCGACCCGTGGAATTGCTGGAGGTGGACAAGCAGGCCCACAAGATGATCGTGGCCTGGCTGCTGCTGCAACTGAACACCCGCGGCCTGCCCGCCGAAGAACGGCTGCGCCTTGGGGCGGAAGTGGTGGAAGGCGGGCTGTTCGACTATTTCTACCGGCTGGTCATCACCGACATCAAGCCGCCGGTGTTCTACCGCATAAAAGAGAACGAGGCCCATTACAACGAACTGACCGAGTGGGTGGCGGAAGAACTGGAACACATCGTGCGCCCACTGGACGAGGATTTCTGGCAGCGCCTGCTGACGTACATCCGCCGCCGCGAAAAGAATACCCTGCCAGACCGCATCCTGACCGCCGCGCATCTCTACGCCAGCGGCTGGGAATTCAACCTCATCAAGCCGCTGAACACGTTCGACGACGAAATGCCGGACATCGACGGTTCGTTCCAGACCCGCCTGACCGCCATGGCCGACCTGGCCGGGGTGCCCGAACTCATCGGCGGATCCAGCAACGCGCTGGGGCGCTTCGCCAACCTGTGCGGGCAACTGCGTTTTCAGAAACGCTGGTCCCAGACCCCGCGCATTCCTGAAACCTCTGTCATCGGGCACATGTTCATCGTGGCCTGCTACGCCTACTTCTTCAGCATCGCCGTGGGTGCCTGCCCCGCACGGCGACTGAACAACTTTTTCTGCGGCCTGTTCCACGACCTGCCGGAAGTGCTGACCCGCGATATCATATCGCCGGTGAAGCGCTCCGTGAAGCAATTGCCCGAACTCATCCGGCAGTACGAAGAGCAGGAAATGCAGGAGCGGGTGTTCTCGCTGCTGGACAAGGCGGGTTACGGCGACGTGGCCAGCCGCCTGGGCTACTTCCTGGGGCTGGCCACCGGCTCGGAGTTCGACGAGACCGTGCGAGAGCCCGCACGCGATGGCAGCACGGACGACGCACTGTCTGTGGTCCGCAAGGTGACCTTCGACGAGTTGCAGTCCACCTGCAACATCGACACGCTGGACCCCAAGGACGGTCGTCTGGTCAAGGCCTGCGACACCCTGGCCGCCTTCATCGAGGCGCACACCTCCGTGCGCAACGGCGTGACGTCCAGCCATCTGCAAGAGGCCATCGCGCGGCTGCGCAGCGAGTACCGCCGGGTGACGCTGGGGCCGTTGCATGTGGGGGCGCTTTTCGCCGACTTCGACTAGGCGAGGGCAGTGTATGGGGGCTTTTGCCCTCTGCCTCCGCCCCGAAGGGCGCGAAGCGTGCCCGTTAGGCGAGCGTGCGAGCCTTACGGGCATCGTGCGCAGAGCGGTCAAACCGCCGTTTCATTCCGGTCGAGTACCACAAAGGTACGCGTTGCGGTCCTCATCCGTAAGGTTCGCTCCGCTCACCCAACGGCTGAGGCACTCCCTTCATGGAACGGCGTTCTTCCTTGGCAAAGAACAAAATCCCCACCTGCACTGCCCTCGCCTGTGACGCGGGCTTGGCCGGTGCGTCCCTTTATGGTCCATCAAGCCGTGTTTTTCCTCGGCAGAAGCCAAAATGCGCTCTTGCGCCGACACCACCTGCTCGCCCGGTATGGTCACGGCTTCGCCTGACTTGCGGCAGGATGCCGCGCCGGATGTGCGGAGTGTGGTGACGTTTCCGCATCGCATCCGCCCGCAGGTCTTGTGAAAGAGGAGACAAGCGGGGCGAGTTTTGATAACGATGACGCCATGCCCCATCCCGGCCCGATTTCGCCGTGGGGCCGGGGCGGCCCCGGAAACTTCGCGAATGCTCCGCTGACGCTCCGGACGGCCTGATGATGTCCACGAACACATTGCGAGGAGAGTATCGATGCTGTTGCGAAAGCGTGCCTGGGACATCGTACGGGATGAATTCCCCAAGCTGCGCGAGGACGATTCGCTGGCCGAGGCCATGCGCAAGCTCAGTTCCTGCGTGGGACCCGACGGCGGGGGCGGGGCGGGCTGCCTGTGCGCCCTGGTGTATGACGAGCGCGACATGCTGCGCGGTGCGCTTTCGGTGTGGGACACCGTGCGCTTCATGGAGGATTCGCTGCTGCGCAGCGGCTCGTTGCGCGGCATAGAGGAAGACGGCTTCGACCGCATCTACCGCAATGCCTGCAAGGTGGCCGGTTCCACCAAGGTGCGCGATGTCATGGACCGCGACATGACCCAGGTCGCCCCCGACGACCCGCTGCTGGTGGTGCTGGAAAGCTTCGTGAAGAAGGGGCGCAGCTACGCCGTGGTGACCGAGGCGGGCAAGGTGCTGGGCGTCATCATGATCAATGACGTGTTCCGCGAGATCAGCGGCGAGATCATCAGCCGCGTTTAGGGTATTGCGGCGCGGCACTGGCGGGCAGCACCGCGCGGCGCATGATGCCCGCGAATCACCAGTTGCATGCGGCCTGCGGGCTTTGCCTGCCTTGTCCGCATCGTCTGTGCCACCTGCCACGCCAGCGCGACGGTCCGTCTGCCAGTCTGGCTGTCTGGCCTCTGTTTGACCAGCGGGCCTGTCCCGAACCCTGCCGATCTGTTCATGCGAAGAACAAGGGCCGCTCCCGAAAGGGGGCGGCCCGTTTACGTTGCGCGGAGTGGGGGATACGGGGGCTGTGCAGGCGTGCGCCTTGCGGGATGGCGCCTGTGGCGCGGCGTCTCGCGTCGGGTCGGGGGGCGGCCCGCGTTCTGGTGCCTCCGCTTGCCCCAGTGTCGTCCACCAGTGTCATGCGGCAAGGTCGTTGCCCGGTGCCGACCCTCAGGGTCATTCCCTGGCCGGGGCTTCGGTCTTGGGCTTGCCGGTGGCGCCGAAGGCGTTGGTCACCAGCGCATTGAGCAGCAGCGAGGTGTAGCGCGCATCATAGCGCGCCTTGTCCGCCGCCAGTTCCTGCGCGGCTGGCACCAGTTCCTTGGCCGGAGCGTGGGGCCGCGTGCTGATCATGGCCGAGAAAGAATCGGCCACGGCGCAGATGCGGCCCAACCGACTGATCTGCTCGCCCTTGAGTTTCTGCGGATAGCCGGAACCGTCCAGCCGCTCGTGGTGCTCCAGGGTGCACTGGCGCAGTTCGTCGAAGGCCAGCCCCATCTTGTGCATGATCTTCGCACCCACCAGCGGGTGCAGGGGGATCTTGTCCTTTTCGTCGGGCTTCAGGGGAGTGGACTTGGACAGGATGAACGCGGGCACCTTGGCCATGCCCAGGTCGTGCAGCAGAAGGGCCAGCGCCGCCCGGTCAAGGTCGCGGCGCTTCAGGTTGTCGCCCATGGAGGTGGTCAGGAGCCACAACCCCACCGAAAGGGTGTTCAGCGAGTGCCTGGCCAGCGAATGCTCGCGGTACAGGCGGCGCATGAACTGCTTCACCCGGTGCCTGTCCTGCCACAGGTACTCGGTCAGCACCATCACGTCGCGGTACAGCACTTCGAACACCGGCTTCACCGGCTGGTCGATGAATTCGTTCACCCGCAGGGTCAGGGCCTGCTGGAAGATGTCGGCGACCTCGCCTTCCTTCAGGTTCCTGTCCACCAGCACGAGGTCAAGCTGGTGCACGATGTGCTGCGAATAGATGGGATGGTCCGAGCGCGAGACGAACAGGTCGCCTGCTTCGCACATGCGCTGCACCTCTTCCACCTGGTCGTTGGTAAGCCGTGCGCCCTTGCGGGTGTATGGCTGCAACTGGGCCAGGTCTTCACGGAAGCGGAACAGGTCCACCGGGGGACGGTATTTGGGAAAGCTCGACAGTATCTCCGTGCTGATCTGGTAGTATTCCTCGGAGATATTGTCGGGAATGGTTGCCTTCACCGTGGGTAGCTCCCTTGTGGTGCCCGCGTGGCATGCGCGGCTGGTGCCGTGGCGTCCGGTCCGTTCCGGCGGTCCCTGGGCGGGGCCGGACGCCGCTTGCCGTTATTTTCTGTAAATCTTCACCATGTTGGTGCCGCGCGGCTTGCGTCCGGCCTTGGGCTGCCCGGCGGTGATGACCACGTTGTCGCCCTTTTCGAAGTCGGGCGCGGTATCCACGAAACGCTCGGCCCGTGCCACGTGGCCGGGGATGTCCACCGGGATGTCCTGCGGCACGATGCCCCACGAGAAGTTCAGGGCGCGCAGGGCGGCGGAGTCGGGCGTCAGCGCCCAGACCATCTGGCGCGGGCGGCGCGAAGAAATGAGCCGTGCGGATGCGCCGGTCATGCTGTGCGAAACGATGCCCCTGGCACCGGTCTTTTCCGCCAGCAGGCAGGCCGCGTAGGCCAGGAATTCCGCCGTGCCCTTTTCGTCCGCCGGTTCGGCAAGGCGCTGCGTCTCGAAGTGCAGTTCTTCCGCCTTGGCGGCTATTTCCTTCATGAATTCCACGGTCTCCACGGGAAAGTTGCCCATGGCCGTTTCTTCGGAAAGCATCACGCAGTCGGCCCCGTCCAGCACGGCGTTGGCCACGTCGGTGGTTTCCGCGCGGGTGGGGGAGGGGCTGTTAACCATGGAGAGCAACATCTGTGTGGCCACGATGACCGGTTTGGCCGCGCGGTTGCAGGCGCGGATGATGCGCTTCTGCATGGCGGGCAGGGCGGGCAGGGGGCATTCCACGCCCAGGTCGCCGCGGGCCACCATGATCACGTCCGCCTCGGCCAGGATGTCGTCCAGCCGATCCACGGCGTTCTGGCGTTCCAGCTTGGCGATGACGGGGATGTGCCTGCGACCGCTGGCCGCGATGATTTCCTTGGCGTCGCGGATGTCTTCCGGCGTCTGCACGAAGGACAGGGCCACGGCGTCCACGCCCAGTTCCAGGCCGTCGGCCAGGTCCTTGCGGTCCTTTTCGGTCAGGGCGGGCAGCCGCACCGACTTGCCGGGCAGGGCCAGCCCCTTGCGCGAGGTGATGATGCCGCTGTTGTCGGCTTCCAGTTCGAAGCACCCTTCGGGCGCAGTGCCCAGCACGCGGAACTGCAACCCGCCGTCGGACAGCACCAGCCTGTCGCCGGCTTCCAGCCCGTTCAACACGGCCTGATTGGTGAAGGGGATGAACGGCAGCACGGCGCCGGCAGGTGCCTTGGGGCCCAACAGCACGCGGTCGCCCTTGCCCACGGAGATGGCGCCGTCCGGAATTTCACCGATGCGGATCTTGGGGCCGGAAAGGTCCTGCAGGATGGTCACCGGGCTGCCGCATTCGGCTTCCAGTTCGCGCAGCAGGCGCACCAGATCCACGAACATGGAGGCGCTGCCGTGGGAAAAGTTGAGTCGAAAGATGCGCACTCCAGCGGCGATGAGGCGCGAAAGCACCTCACGCGAGCGCGATGCCGGGCCTATGGTGGCGATTATCTTCGTTCTCATGATCCACCCCTGTGCAATAAGTTGTATCTTGTCAAGCCGTTTGTGCGTCATGGAGGGTGCCGTCTGTCTTGCGGGGGCGCGCGGCGGATACCCCCGTATATCGTGCCGACACCCTTTGTGTCCCCATGCGTTTCGTAAAAATATCAGGGCAGGCCGGGGCAGCGCACAACAAATGGGAAGGGGCGGGCCATCGGGTGCCCCGAAATGCCGTGCGGCAGCGCACGCGCGGCCCTTGCGTGAGGGAGGTGCCGCAGGCTTTGGGGTTTGGTGCTTTTCCTGTGTATCTTGCTGAAATAATTTTTACTATCAAGGAAGTCTCGTGCAGGGAAACTCCCGTTAGAAATTTTCTAGACTCTGCCGGAGGCCACGGCTTGACAGTGCCCAACATATCATAGAGAAAGTGGGAAATTGTGGTAAAAAGTGGTAGAGTCTTCCGAAAAAGCCCCTTCCTTCCGAAGGCAAATGCCCGACACGGCATGCGGGGGGGGGACGGTGGAAGCAGGGTTGTAGTTCTGGTGTGTCGCGCAATAGTGCGAAATGACAGGCAAGTGGTGTTCTCATGTTGTTCAGAGGCCGTTCCCACCGCAGTCTCGACCCCAAGGGGCGACTGATGCTGCCGCCGGATTTCCGCGACATTCTCGTGTCGCGTGCCGATGGCGGCAAGCTGGTGCTGACCAGCTTCGACGACTGCGTCATGGGTTACCCCCTGCCCGACTGGGAAGACTTCGAGCGCAAGTTCTCCACCCTCAAGAACCCTTCGCGCAAGATGCGCGACTTCCGCCGCCTGGTCATCGGCAGCGCCGAACTCATGGAACTGGACGGGCAGGGCCGGGTGCGCATTTCGCGGTCGCACATGGACTACGCGGGCATCACCAAGGACGTGGTGCTGCTGGGCCAGGGCAGCCGCTTCGAAATCTGGGACCAGGGCCGCTTCGACGGCATCGTGGCGCAGGACTTCGACGACGTGGCCGCGGAACTGGCAGACAGTGGCATCGAACTTTCCCTTTAGGGGCTGTCCCAAATGGTCTTTTCGCCCGTTGGCTGACCGACCCGAAGGGCGCATGGCGTGCCCGTTAAGCGAGTCAGCGAGCTTTACGGGCATCGAGCGCAGAGCGGTCAAACTGTGCCTGCCATAGCTCTGCGGTCCTCATCCGTAAGGCTCGCAAGCTCGCCCAACGGCTGAGGCATACTCTCTCATGGCAGGCCCGTTTTCCTTGCCAACGAACGAAAATCCGGCTTTGGAAACAGCCCTCCCGAGGCACAGGACAATGCAATGACCGGCGCACCCGACTCCACCACACCGCAGGCCGCCTCCGATTCCACGGAAGGGACCCGTGCCGCCACGCTGCACGTGCCCGTGCTGCTGGACGAGGTGCTGGAGGCGCTGGCCCCCCGCCCCGGCGGCAGGTACCTGGACGGCACCGTGGGCCTTGGCGGCCATTCCGCCGCCATCATGGAGCGCATCGGTCCGGACGGCGAGCTGTGCTGCCTCGACCGCGACATCACGGCGCTGGGGCTGGCCCGCCAGCGTCTGGCCCAGTGGGGCGGGCGCGTGCACTTCTTCCACACCCGCTACGCGGCCTTCGAGGCGGCGCTGGACCAGCTGGGCTGGGACAAGGTGGATGGCGCGCTCATCGACATCGGCGTGTCGTCCATGCAGATCGACATGGCTGATCGCGGCTTCAGCTTTCATGCCGACGGCCCGCTGGACATGCGCATGGACCGGGACGGCGACGAGGCCCCGGCATCCAACCTGGTCAACCGGGCTACCGTGGACGTCCTGAAGGACATCATCCTGCGCTACGGCGAAGACCCCATGGCCGGACGCATCGCCCGCGCCATCGTGGACGCCCGCGCCGCAGGCCCCATCGAGACCACGGCCCAGCTCGCGGCCATCGTGGACCGGGCCTACCCGGCCAAGTGGCGCGCCACCTCGCGCAACCACCCGGCCACCCGCACCTTTCAGGCCCTGCGCATGGCCGTCAACGACGAACTGGGCCAACTGGAACGCTTTCTCGACCGCATCCTGGACCGGCTGAACCCCGGCGGGCGGCTGGCGGTGATCACCTTTCATTCGCTGGAAGACCGCATCGTCAAGCATCGCCTGCGTGACGAATCGCAGGGCTGCGTGTGCCCGCGCAGCGTGTCCCGCTGCGAGTGCGGCCACAAGGCCCGCGTGGACGTGCTGACTAGAAAGCCCGTCACCGCCAGCGAGGCGGAACTGGCCCGCAATTCCCGCGCGTCCAGCGCCAAGCTGCGCGCGGCCCAGCGGCTGGCGGAGGGCCAGGCCCCGC
>NZ_VRYY01000008.1 GCF_015731765.1 Nitratidesulfovibrio oxamicus | reverse complement strand
CGCGGCGCCGCGCACGTCACCGCGCCCGCAGGGCGGGGCTGGCGGTGGCGCGGCGCACGGTGCGGCTAGAATTCGTCGTCGTCCATGGCCCCGGCGTTGTCGTCCGGGTCCACTACCTTGGTGGGCATCATGCCCAGGTGCTCGATGAGCTTGGCTTCCACGTTCAGGCGCAGGGCCTCGTTTTCCTCCAGCAGGGCGCGGACGTTTTCCTTGCCCTGGCCGAGGCGCTCGGACCCGAAGGCGAACCACGAGCCGCTCTTTTCGATGATGCCCACGTCGGAACCAAGGTCGATGAGTTCGCCGGTGCGCGAAATGCCCGTGCCGTACAGGATGTCGAACAGCGCCTCGCGGAAGGGCGGGGCCACCTTGTTCTTCACCACCTTGACGCGGGTGCGCGACCCGTAGACTTCTTCCTTGTCCTTCAGGGTCTGGATCTTGCGGATGTCCAGGCGGATGGAACTGTAGAACTTCAGCGCGTTGCCGCCGGTGGTGGTTTCCGGGTTGCCGTAGCCCATGGTGCCGATCTTCATGCGGATCTGGTTGATGAAGATGACGGCGGTGCGCGACTTGTGGATGGTGCCGGTAAGCTTGCGCAGGGCGTGCGACATCAGGCGTGCCTGGCCGCCCACCTGCATTTCGCCCATCACGCCTTCCAGTTCCGCCTGGGGAATCAGCGCGGCCACCGAGTCGATGACCACGATGTCCACGGCGCTGGAACGCACCAGCATGTCGGCGATGTCCAGGGCCTGTTCGCCGAAGTCGGGCTGCGAGATCAGCAGTTCGTCGGTCTTCACGCCAAGGCGGCGGGCGTAGTTGGTGTCCAGCGCGTGCTCTGCGTCGATGAAGGCGGCGGTGCCGCCCAGCTTCTGGCATTCGGCGATGATGTGCAGGGCCAGCGTGGTCTTGCCCGAAGATTCCGGGCCGTAGATTTCCGACACGCGGCCACGCGGAATGCCGCCCACCCCGAGGGCCAGGTCCAGCCCGATGGAGCCGGTGGGAATGACCGGAATGTTCACGTGGGCGGTGTCGGACAATTTCATGACCGAGCCCTGGCCGTACTTGCGCTCGATGGTGCTGAGGGCCGTCGAGAGGGCCTCGCGGCGCATCTCTTCCGGCGTCAGCGCGGGTTTCTTCGCCATGTATGTCTCCGGGGTGGGATGATTGCGGGCTTGGGGCGCCCCGGCGGGTCCGGGTGCCTGACGGCAGGCCGGGCGCCGGAGGGCTTCACGGGGAATATCAGAAGGCGCGGCGGCGGGCAACGCCGGGTGCGCGGGTCCGGATGGGGGGACAGGCCAGGACAAGACAGGGGAAGGGCGGGAACAGGCAAAGGTCGGGTGAGGGCAGGAGGAAACCGGCAGTGAGGGGGCGGTCGCGTTCTTCCGTCGCCCGCCGCCCGTTCCCGCACCGCGCCCCTTGCCAACGGGCCCCCCGCGCCGTATGTCACCCCCCATGGAACGCAAACGCTATGACGCCGTGGCCCTGTTGTCCGGCGGTCTCGATTCTATTCTGGCGGTGAAGGTCATCGAGGAGCAGGGGCTTGCGGTCAAGTGCCTGCACTTCGTCTCTCCGTTTTTCGGCAAGCCCGGCAAGGTGAAGCACTGGGAGGCCATCCATGGCCTCGACATCGCCGCCGTGGACCTGGGCGAGGCCTTTGCCGCGCTGCTGCGCGAACGTCCTGTCCATGGCTTCGGCAAGGTGCTGAACCCCTGCGTGGACTGCAAGATCATCATGATTTCCCGCGCGCGGGAGATGATGGAACGCTACGGCGCCTCGTTCATCATCACTGGCGAGGTGCTGGGGCAGCGCCCCATGTCGCAGCGGCGCGACACCCTGAACGTCATCCGGCGCGACGCCGGGGTAAAGGAACTGCTGCTGCGCCCCCTGTGTGCCCAGAAGCTGGACCCCACCCCCGCAGAGGAATCGGGCCTGGTGGACCGCAGCCGCCTGCACGCCATTTTCGGGCGCGGGCGCAAGGAACAGATGGCCCTGGCCGAAAAGTACGGCCTGACGGAAATTCCCACCCCCGCCGGGGGCTGCAAGTTGGCAGAGCGCGAAAACGCGCGCCGCTACTGGCCGGTGCTGGCCCATTCACCGTACGCCACCGCCGCGGAATTCAAGCTGGCCAACATAGGGCGGCAGTACTGGGCCGGGCCGCACTGGCTGTCCATAGGCCGCCACCAGGCCGACAACGACGCGTTGGTGCGCTTTGCCTTTCCGGCGGACCTGCACTTCAAGGTGGCGGGTTTTCCCGGTCCGCTGGCCATCGGGCGGCAGTTCGACGGCAAGGCCTGGGACGCGGAAGTGGTGCGCGATGCCGCCGCCTTCGTGGCCTCGTTTTCTCCGAAGGCGGTGCGCGAGGGAACACCCGTTACCGTGCGCGTGGCGGGGCCGGACGGCATGGCCGAGGTGACGGTAACCCCGGCACGCACCACCCCGCTGGGCTGGGGCGAGCTGAACTGGCAGGGCGTGCGCGAGGAAATCCGCGCCGACGCCCGCGCCCGTGCACTGCCCGTGCCCGAAGGCAACGACGACGGCCCCGACGGGCAATCGGAATAGAGGAAAGGAGCGCAGGGGCGCCCCATTCGGCATGCCTGCCGGGGGCGGTGCCTTCCAACTCTCGCTCTGCCCACCACACCCACGGTAGACCCTTTGCGTGGTACTGCAAAGTACTACCAGCATTGCGCCCTTCACAGGCGGCACTTGCGTATGCGAGTGCCGCTTCTTTTTGGTATGGTCTGCCATTTCGCACCGTTGCGCGCCGCTGCCGGATTCCGGAGTATTCGCGGCAGGGCGAGAGGGCATAAATACCTTGATAAAGAAGGGGGATGAGTCTAATGAGGGATGCCCGGATAGCCCGGAGCTCACATTTCAAGGAAACAGTGCACATGGCGAAACAGATCACCACCGCCCGCGACGGCTTCGCAACGCGCCTCGGCGTGCTTGCGGCCACCCTCGGCTCGGCCGTGGGCCTCGGCAACATCTGGAAGTTCCCGGCCCTCACCGGGCAGAACGGCGGCGCGTCGTTCCTGCTGGTGTACGTGCTTGCCACCCTGCTGGTCGGCCTGCCGGTGATGATATCCGAAATCATGCTCGGTCGCCGCGCCCGGGCCAACGCCGTGGGCACCTTCCGCCAACTGGCCCCCAAGGGCCAGCCCTGGCACCTGGTGGGCTTTTCGGGCGTGGTGGCAGCGTTCCTGATCATGGGCTTCTACACCGACGTGGCCGGGTGGGTGTTCGCCTACATCTTCAAGGCAATGTCCGGCGAAATCGCCACCACCGACCCCGCCGTGGCCGCCAAGGCCTTCGAGGCGCTGGTGGGCAACCCGGTGCAGTCTCTGCTGTGGCAGTGGGGCGTGCTGGTGCTGATCAGCGTCATCATCATCGCCGGTGTGGCGCAGGGCATCGAACGCACCACCAAGGTGCTGATGCCCGTGCTGCTCCTGCTGCTGGTGGCGGTGTGCGCGCGCAGCCTTACCCTGCCCAAGGCGGCCGAAGGGCTGGCCTTCCTGTTCACCCCCGACTTCAGCAAGATCACTCCCGGCGTCATCCTGATGGCCCTGGGCCTAGCCTTCTTCAAGCTGTCCATCGGCATGGGCACCATGACCACCTACGGCAGCTACTTCCGCAACGATCAGGACATTCCGCTGACGGCCACCCGCGTCATGCTGTGCGACCTGACCATCTCCATCCTTGCGGGCATGGCGGTGTTCCCCGCCGTGTTCAACTTCGGCTTCGAGCCCAGCGCCGGGCCCAGCCTGCTGTTCATGACCATCCCCGCCGTGTTCACCTCGCTGCCGGGCGGCCAGGTATTCATGATCATCTTCTTCTGCCTTACCGCCATCGCCGCCACCGGCGCCATGCTCTCGCTGCTGGAAGTGCCCGTGGCCTGGCTGGCCGAATCGTTCGGCATGCCGCGCAAGCGCGCCACCATCCTCACCTCGGTGACGCTGGCGATCATCGGCCTGCCGGCCACGCTGTCCATGTCCACCATGGCCAACGTGAAGATATTCGGCATGACCGTGTTCGACCTGTACGACTTCCTGTCGTCCAACGTGCTGCTGCCCGTGGGCGGCATCTTCATCTGCCTGTTCGCGGGCTGGGTGTGGGGCGCGGCCAACGTGAAGACGGAACTGTCCAACAGGGGCCAACTGCTCAACGGTCCCATCATCGCCGCGTTCCTGACCGTGGTGCGCTGGGTGAGCCCGGTGCTGGTGCTGCTGGTTCTCCTCAAGGGGCTCAAGGTCTTTTAGCGCGCGTCGAAAACGCGCAGTGCGCGGGCAATGGCGGCGTCAAACCGTTTTTTTGCTCCGGTCGAGTACGGGACGAGTACACTCCCGTCGCAAAAAAACGGTTTTCCTTGCCCTTGCCGCACGTCCTGCGCGTTTTCGGAAAGCCGCTGAACCCGCGTGAAAGCCGGAAATACTGCCGCGCGCGGATGCAGGTACGCCTCTCCTTTGCCCGCCTGCCGAAAGGTACACACACAAAGGCCCCGCTTCGGCGGGGCCTTTTGCGTTGAATGAGCAGGGGGCTGGGACGCGCGGGAAGGGGAAGTGAGGAAAAGGCGAATGCGGGAAGGTGCAGGCCGGTCCCGCACCTCACCATTCCTTGCGGCCCCCCGCGTAGGGTTTGGCCAGCCCGCGCTCGATGAGCGCGGAGGCGATGTCGCCGCCGTCGGCCTCCACATCTGCCAGCAGGCGGAAGTACTTGTCGCGGCGCAGGTTGCGCAGGGTCACCGTGCTGCCCGGCGCGGCCATGTGCAGGGTCAGTTCGCGGGCGCGGCGCGACAGTTCGCGCAGTTCGGCGCGCGGGTCGCGTTTTTCCGGGGTGTCGCACCCGGCAATGCGCACGCTGATGGCCCGGCCCGCTACCGGCGGGTAGCCGGGAATGTCCACCACCAGCGTGTCGCCGTCCGGCACACGGAGCACCACGGCCCGCGCATCGCCGAATGTTTCCCCTGCCCGGCAGGCAAAAACGCCCGTGTCCGCCAGCAGCGGCGGAAACAGCAGGGGCAGGGCCAGAAGCCCGGCGCGGAGCATGCGGGCAAGGAGTGTGCGGCGCATGTATATATAAAAATCTATATACAGGAAAAGTGCAAGGGGTCGCGCGGCACGGGATGGGGTGTAGGGCAGGAGTGAGCAGTGCATCATGCTCATGCACTTCGGGGCTGTCGTACCATGCAGCATCCGCCAGCATATGGCAAAACCCCGGAAAAACCGGCATCCGTTGCCGCCGCAATCGTGCCGCAGTCCGAATGGCGCAGAAAGGAATGGAATTTGCTGTACTTTTGGCGGAAGGAGAAAAAAATGCCCCGGCGGCAGGGCCACCGGGGCGGGACGGAATGCGGCAAGGGGCAGGAACCCCGTGGTGTCAGCCGAAGATTTCTTCCTTGGTCACTGCCTCGGCCTTGATGCGGTCGAGCAGTTCGGCGAACACGGCCTTGACGTTTTCGCGGATGTCGCCCGCCACCACCAGGAACAGCACGTCGTCGCCGGGAGCCAGTTCGCCTTCCACGGCGTCGGCCAGGATGCGGAAGATGCCCGGACGCGTCGACAGCTCGCGGCATATTTCATTGATGCGATCACGGTCGGGGGTTACCCTGATGGCGACCACATTGCTCTTGTCCTTGCGCGACCAGCCGCGCACCACGCCGTTGTGCACCAGGACCATGCCGACATTGTCGGCGAAGCCCGGTTCCTTTTTCAGGTCCGCAAGGGCCTTGGTAACGTCCATTCATCACTCCGTATCAGGGTTGTTCCCTGGTTAGCCGTATCCAGAGGTCCGGATGCCCCAGTTGCAATCGTTGCTGCGCCGCCTGCCGGAGTTCCGCGAATCGCGCATGAGCGCCGCGGGTCTTGCCCTGTGGCTGAACTGGCAGGGCGACATCAATCCTGCCGTGCCGCAGACCCTGCAGGACTATGGCGGCATGACCATTGCCGCCGAGCGCGACCAGTCGCTGTGGTTCTTCTTTTCGGCGGACGTGTTCCTGGCGCTGGCGCGGCTGGAAATATGGGGCAAGTTCAACCCGTTGCCCGTGGCGGGCCAAGTGTTGCCCGCGCGCCTGCTGCTGGGCATCAAGCGCGAGATTTCCCTGTCGCTGGAAAACGTGCTTACCACGCAGGAACTCATTGCCCCGCAGGAATTCCAGGTGTGGGTGCACCCCCGCGCCCGCGAGATGGGCACCGGCGTGCCGGGCCTGTCCTTCGAGAAGGCGGCGGCCCTGCGCGGCATGGTGCCCGCCGAATGGACCATGCTGCGGGCCGATTCGCGCCTGCCGTACCAGTCCACCACCGGATGGTACTCGGTGCTGCGCCCCCTGGGCAACCCCCTGGACAAGGGATTTCAGGCGGGCTGGCGCTCCATGTTCGGCGAGATCGAGGAAATTCTCAAGCGCCACAAGTTCAAGTACATCCTGCACGAATCCTTCCTTATCTTTCCGCTGGAAAACCTGCGCCTGTACCGGCAGTGGTGCCGCGACCTTTTGCAACGCGTCCGCGAGGTGAAGGAACAGCGCCCCGACGCCTACTGGCCGTGCGTCAGCGCCATCGTGGACCGCAAGGGATTGAACTTCAACAACGAACTGCCCCGCAAGGTCGCCCTGGACTGGGACCAGCTGGTGCCAGACTACCCGCACACCAGCTTTCGCAACGCCTACCTGCTGGGCGAAGGCTTCACCATCCACGAGGTACGCTTTTCGGTCGAGCACAGCAGCATGGACGACTGGTGCAACGTGGGTCTTGCCGACGACGGGCAGGAAGCGGGGGCGCTGCCGGTGGTGGTCTCCACCCGCGCAGTGGCGGGCAACAACCCGTGCTGCTTCTACTGCGGCATGCGCAACCACGAAGTCACGGCCTGCCCCACCCGCAAGCTGGATACCCTGACCCCCAGCGTATGGCGCGACGTGGCCCTGCTGGATTTCGAAACCCTGAACCAGGGCTTCCAGATCATCGACGCGCAACTTGCCGGTGACATAGGCGAAGGGGTTGCCGTGCTGCTGGCCTCCGAAGGGGCCGAAGGCATCATGACCCGCGCCATGTTCGACATCGGCAGCGCCGGGCAGCATCGCATGGTGCGCCGCATGTGGCTGGCGCGGGGCAAGGAATATCCGAAAGGCCTCGACGAACTGGCCCCCAAGGACGACAACCCGGTGTGGGGCGTTCTGGAATCCATCCGCCACGGTGAGCCGGTGGCGCTGGAGCGCGAACTGGCCCAGATCCAGATCAAGAACCCGCGCGACTACCGCAACCGCACCATGCTGGGGTACGTGGCCCTGGAACGCGGCGACCACCTGCGCGCCGCTTCGCTGTGGAAGGAGGCGGAAACCCTGGCCCCCACGGCGTTGCAGCAGGGTTGGCACATCTTTCTCCAGGCCCGTCTGCACGAGGTGCAGGGCAAGTACCAGCCCGCCACCCAGTTGTACCGGCAGGTGGTGCGGCTGTGCCCGCAGTGGTCCGATGCCGAGTACCGCCAGGCGGTGTGCCACGTGAAGATGGGCTTCGTGGAGCAGGCCACGGCGCAGTTGCTGGCCCTGATCGCCCAGGATCCCAATGTGTTCAACCGCGTGCTGCTGGACCCGGAACTGGAGCGCGGCCACCTGCACCTGCTTACGGCGCTGCACGTGCCGTGGAGCGAGGCGGAGAACCGCGTGGAGGAAGAAAAGCAGGGGCTGGCGCGCCTTCGGGCGGAACTGGGCACGTGGTTCAGCGAAGAACACCCCTTTGCGGTGCAGACCGACGTGCGCGTGACAAACCTGGTGCGCATGGCCGAGATACGCAACTTCGTGCCGTTCCAGACGGTGATCAACGGGCGTTCGCAGCTGGAAAAGGACATGCAGTTGCGCATCGGGCGCGAGGCCAAGGACCTGAAGACGCGGTTCAACGGGTTCATGGCCCGGCTGATGCACATCCGTGACGAAGCCGCCTGGTTCCCGTTTCCGCGCATTCTTGTGGAATTCAACAAGAATTTCAATATGTGCGGCGCCAGCCTGAACTGGGCGCTGAAAACGAATTTGCAGGTTGCGGAAACCTTCAAGCGCGCCCATGCCGTGGCCGAAGCCGAAGAAGATCGGCTGAAGGACCTGGAATCGCGCCTGAAGTTCCTGCGGATGGTGCGCGATTCCACGCTGTTCATGCTGCTGTTCTGGCGCAGCTTCCTGTGGATGGAGATCGTGGGGCTGCTGCTGATCCTGGTGGCGGCGCCGCTGGCCCTGTTCTATGGCGAGCGCGCCGGGGCCACGTGGGCCTCGGGCCTCATCAGCACCCAGAAATGGCAGTTGCAGAAGGGGTTGATCCTCATCCTCTCCGTGGTGGCCCTGGGCCTTGCCGCGCTGCGCACCACCCTGGTCTTCGAAAAGAAGAAGGACAAGTTGTTCAACGAGGCCCGCGAAAAGCGCAAGAAGAAAAAGAAGTAGGAGCGTCGTGGTGATCCGGTTGGCCGCGCCCCAAAGGCGTGGGCCGGGCACGACGGGATTCGTGATGAGAGGAAACGCCCGCGCGACGGTTGTCGCGCGGGCGTTATGCATTCAGTCCGGCCTTTCTGGCGGTCTGGCCGGGCGGTACGCGCCGGAGCGGGTTACTGCTGGTCCACGCCCTTCATGCCCAGGCTCACCCTGCCGCGCGCCCGGTCCACCTCCAGCACCCGTACCCGCACGGCGCGGCCCGGGGCCACCACTTCTGCCGGGTCGCGCACGAAGCGGTCGGACAGTTGGCTGACGTGCACCAGCCCGTCGCGGTGCACCCCTATGTCCACGAACGCCCCGAAGGCGGTGACGTTGGTGACGATGCCCGGCAGCACCATGCCCGGTTCCAGGTCGTCGGGCGAATGCACTCCCTCGGCGAAGCGGAACGGGGTGAAGGACGGGCGCGGGTCGCGCCCCGGCCTGGCCAGTTCGGCCAGGATGTCGGTGAGGGTGGGCAGGCCCACGCCGTCGGCAACATACTGCTCGGGCCGGATACGTCCGCGCAGGTCGTCGCGGCGCAGCAGGTCGGCCAGGGCGCAGCCAAGGTCCGCCGCCATGCGGGCCACAAGGTCGTAGCGTTCCGGGTGCACCGCGCTGGCGTCCAGCGGGTTGTCGCCGCGCACGCGCAGGAAGCCCGCCGCCTGTTCGAAGGCCTTGGGGCCAAGGCGCGGCACCTTCAGCATATCCTTGCGGCTGCGGAAGGGGCCGTTTTCCGCCCGGTGGGCCACGATGTTGCGGGCCAGCACCGGGCCGATGCCGGAAACGTGGGCCAGCAGTTCCGGGCTGGCGGTGTTGGCGTCCACGCCCACGGCGTTGACGCACGAGGCCACCACCTCGTCCAGGGCGCGGCGCAGGGCGGCCTGGTCCACGTCGTGCTGGTACTGGCCCACGCCCAGCGAGCGCGGGTCGATCTTCACCAGTTCCGCCAGCGGGTCCATCAGCCGCCGCCCGATGGAAACGGCCCCGCGCACGGTCAGGTCGTGGTCGGGAAATTCGCGGCGGGCCGCGTCGGACGCGGAGTACACCGAGGCTCCGGTTTCGTTCACCAGCACCACGTCCACCCCGGCGGGCAGGCCCGCCCCCCGCACGAAGGCCTCCGTCTCGCGTCCGGCGGTGCCGTTGCCCACGGCCACCACCTCGATGGCGTATCTGGCGCAGCAGTCGCGCAGGGTGCGTGCGGCGCGTTCCGCTCCGGCATCGCCCGTCAGCGGATGAATGACCTCGTGGTGCAGCAGGGAGCCCTGCGCATCCAGGCAGACCAGCTTGGACCCGGTGCGCCAGCCGGGGTCCAGCGCCAGCATGCGGCGCCCGCCCAGGGGCGGGGCCATGATCAGTTCGCGCAGGTTGGCGGCGAACACGCCGATGGCCTGGGCTTCCGCCCGCTCGCGCAGGGCCGTGCGCAGTTCGTTTTCCAGCGATGGAGCCAACAGCCGCTTCCAGGCGTCGGCAAGGGCCGCCTCCACCTGTCCGACGGCGGTTTCGGGCCGTGGGGCGGCACCCGTGGCAGCGATGCCCGCCCGGCGGTGCAGGGTGTCCAGCGCGTCGGC
>NZ_VRYY01000007.1 GCF_015731765.1 Nitratidesulfovibrio oxamicus | reverse complement strand
CACCCCGCCCGCCCTTCCCGCTGCGGGCGACGCCTCCAACGAGGCCACGGCGGAAGCGGCCCACCGCGCCGCGGCACGACCGGAACAGCGCATCGACGTGGCCACGGCCCGCCTGGAGTACTACGAATACCCGGCAGCCCTTCCCACGGTCGAACTGTCGTCCATCAAGATGGACCTGTACCGGCGCGACTTCACCATCAACGCCCAGGCCGTGCAACTGAACGGCACGCACTTCGGGCGGCTGGTGGACTTCTTCGGCGCGCAGCGCGACATGAAGGACAAGGTCATCCGCGTGCTGCACTCGCTGTCCTTCGTGGAAGACCCCACCCGCATCCTGCGCGCCATCCGCTTCGAGAAGCGTTACGATTTCCGCATCGGCGCGCAGTGCGAGCGGCTCATCAAGAACGCCCTGCAACTGGGCATGCTGGACCGCCTGTCCGGGGCACGGCTGTTCCACGAATTGAAGCTGATCTTCGACGAAAAGGCCCCCCTGCCATGCATCCGCCGCATGGAGGACTACGACATCCTGCGCCTGATCCACCCGCTGCTGAAGCTGAACCCGGCCAAGATGGACGTGCTGACCGAGCTTGAGCGGGTGCTGCACTGGTACCGGCTGCTGTACCTTTCGCCCGCGCCGGAACCGTGGGTGCTCTACCTGCTGGGGCTGTGCGGCAACGGCAAGTACCCGGACGTGGCCGCCGTCACGGACCGGCTGGCCTTCTCGCGCAAGGTCCGGCAGGACTTCCTGACCCTGCGCGAGAACGTGCGCGAAGTGCACAACCTGCTCAACCTGTGGATGCAGCGCGACGGCTCCATGAGCGGCCTGAACAGCCTGCTCTCGCCCATCGCGCCGGAAGGCATCCTGTACCTGATGGCCCGCTCCAAGACCGAAGACGCGCGCAAGCACATCTCGTACTATCTCACCCGCCTGCGCGGCGAAACGCCCGACATCACCGGCAACGACCTGCTGGCCATGGGCATTCCGGCGGGGCCTGCCTACGGGCGCGTGCTGCGCCGGGTGCTGGCAGCCAAGCTGGACGGCCTGGCCCGCACCCGCGCGGCACAGTTGGACCTGGCCCACGAAATGCTGCGCGAGGAAACCGCGCGCGAGATCCTTGCGGCAGAGGCTGGTTCCGGCGACGCGCTGCGGGGGGCCGAAGACACGGGTGAAGACATGGAGTCCGCCTGCGTGGCCCTGGGGCAGGGCATTGCCTCCGGCACCCGGCGTCACAGGCCGACGGGCTGGCGCGAACTCCGGAATGGGCAGGACGAACAGCAGGCAACGACCAGGCCAGTCTCACGGAATGGGCAGAATGGGCAGAATGGGCAGGAGACGCCTGGGACCGGCAACGAAACCGGCCATGCCGTCGATACGCCGGAGAACTGACGTTCACGAGGATGGCGCGACCCTGAACTGTCCGCACGGGCCACGGCGTGTCCGACAAGCCGCACGCGGCAATGCAGCGCCCGCCAGCGCCACAAACATCGCCCCCGGCGGCCCGCCCCCCTTGCCCCGCAAGGCCCGAGGGTGTAAGCACTTCTGACCGGCTGAATTTCAATCGGAAATACGGCACGTTGCGCATGCACACAAACAGTGCGCGCCGCGCCTCAGGAGACGGAACGGATCATGGAAACCCTCTGGGCGCCGTGGCGCCTCGACTACATCCTGGGCCCCAAGCCCGACAACTGCGTGTTCTGCCTGCCCGAGCACACCGAAGAGGACGAGGCGCGCCTGGTCCTGTACCGGGGGCGGCACAACTTCGTGATCATGAACAAGTTCCCGTACAACAACGGGCACCTCATGGTCACGCCGTTCCGGCACGTCATGGACCTTGCCGCGCTGGAACCGGACGAAGCCCACGAGATGATGGACCTGCTCCAGACCTGCACCACCATGCTGCGCCAGCGTTTCAACCCGCAGGGCATCAACGTGGGGCTGAACCTGGGCGAGGCCGCCGGAGCGGGCATCCGCGAACACCTGCATTTCCACCTCGTGCCGCGCTGGAACGGCGATTCGTCGTTCATGGCGGTGATGAGCGAAACACGGGTCATTCCCGAGCATCTGCATTCCACGTATCATGCCCTGAAACCCCTGTTCGACCGCCTGCCCCGCGCGGGACGGTAAGGAGGCCGACATGCGCTTCGTCAAGGTTCTCGTTCTGGTGCTTGTGTTCTTCATCTCCATGATGTTCTTCGTGCAGAACAACGCGGTGCTTTCCCAGGCCGTCACCCTGAAGCTCGACCTGTTCTTCGACACCGCGTGGAGTTCCATCGCCCTGCCGTTCTACTTCATGATCCTGTGTGCCTTCCTGCTGGGCGCGCTGAGCACCATGCTCATGCTCATGGTCAGCCGCCTGCGCGCCGGGGCCGCCCTGCGCCGCGCCAACAAGCGCGTCCGCGTGCTGGAAAAGGAACTGAACTCGCTGCGCAACCTGCCACTGGAAACCGCGCGCAAGGCCCCGGAACCGGTGGCTGCCCCCGCTCCCGCGCCCGCTGCGGCCACGGAACCCACCCCGGCCAAGGCCGGCTAGGCGGGAGCCCCCGTGACGCTGCTGGACAGACTGAAGGCGGGCGCGCGCACCCTGCTGGGCAACCGGCGCGCCGACATCCTTTCGCCCATGGGGCCGGATGCCGAATCTCCCGGCGCGCGCGATGCGTTGTCGGCCATTCAGGAACTGAGCCGGGTGGTGCGCAACGACCCGGATGCAGTGGAGATCTACCTCGCCCTCGGCAACCTGTACCGTCTGCGCGGCGACATCGAGCGCGCCGTGCAGATCCGCAGCAGCCTCATCGTGCGCCCGGGGCTGGACCCGCAGTTCAAGGCGCGAGCCCTGTTCGAACTGGGCCGCGACTACCGGCGCGGCGGGGTCATGGACCGGGCGCTCGCGGCCTTTGACGAGGCGCGTGCGCTCGGGGCAGACCCGGAGCAGATCACCTTCGAACTGGCCCTGCTGCACGCGGACAGCGGCGCCTTTCAGGAAGCGGCGGCGCAGTACGCGCGGCTGGGCTTTCGCCCGGCGCAGGCCCATTACATGGTCCGCCACGCCGAGGACCTGGACCGCTGCGGTCGGCCCGACGAGGCCAGGGCGTTGCTGGCCAAGGCCGTAAAGGTCTACCCCGGCGCGGTGGAAGCCTGGCGGGCGCGGCTGGTCATGGCCGCCCGCACGGGCGAATGGCGCCGTGCGGGCAAGCTGCTGCGCGAGGGGCTGGAACGGGTGCCCGCCTCCATCCGCTTCCTGCTGCTTGAAGGACTGCTTGAACTTGAAGCCCCCGCCCCGCGCAACGGCAACGGCAACGGCGTTAACGGCACGAACGGGGCAGACAGCGCGGACTTCGAGAAGAAGCGCTGCGCCACCGTGCTTGCCGCCATAGAGGCGCAGGAGCCGGACCTGCTGCTGCAATACTACGGGGCGCTGTTTCTGCTGCGCTGCGGCAACCGCGAAGAGGCGGGCAACTGGCTGGCCAAGGCCATGGTGCTGCGCCCCGATTTCTGGGCGGCCCGGCTGGAACTGCTCTCGCTGTCCATGGAACAGCAGCACCTGTCGCCAGTGTTCCGCAGCCAGCTGGAATATTTCATCGAACACGCCCGCAAGGTGAAGCGCTTCGTATGCGGGTCCTGCGGCCTGCGCCGCGAACACACCTTCTGCGTGTGTCCGCGCTGCCGTAGCTGGCATTCGGCCACGTTCAGGATGTCCTTGCAGGATTAGGCAGCACGGCGGGCTGTGACCCGATTGCCCTTTCGTCCGCTGGCCGCGCACCGCACTCCGGCGGTTGTCGCGGCCAGCATCGCATTTGCGTCCGGCCCCGCTCCGGTACTTCCATCCCCACCCCTTCGCGGTGTACACACGAGGCATGACAGACACCTCCCGCTTCCCGCACGCCCAGCCCCCTGCCATATCCGCTGATGCATCCCCTGATGTGTCCCCAGATGTATCCGCTGACGTATCCGCTGACGTATCCGGTGCCGCGCCGACCGCCGCCGAAGGCGCCTGCGGCTGCGACATGCCCGGCGATGCCGCCAGCATGGATTCCACGTCCGGCAGTCCTTCCGGCACAGTGTCCGCCCCCGTGTCCGGCCCCGGTTCCGCCTCGACACGCGGAGCTTCGCGCCTGGCCGGGGCCACCACGGCGGCGGCGGCCCGCGCCAATCCGTCCAGGCTAACCCCCATGTTCGAACAGTACCTGCGCATCAAGGACGACTATCCGGATGCGCTGCTGCTCTACCGCATGGGCGACTTCTATGAAATGTTCTTCGACGATGCGGAAACGGCGGCGCGCGAACTGCAGATCGCCCTCACCTGCCGCAATCCCAACGCCGACCTGCGCGTGCCCATGTGCGGCGTGCCCCACCATTCTGTGGAAGGGTACATCACCCAACTGCTGGAAAAGGGCTTCAAGGTGGCCCTGTGCGACCAGATAGAAGACCCGCGCGAGGCCAAGGGGCTGGTCAAGCGCGCCGTCACCCGCGTGCTGACCCCCGGCACGGTGGTGGAGGACGCCAACCTCGATGCCAAGGGCCACAATTATCTGGGCGCGCTGTTCTGGGACGGGGACAAGGAGGCGGGCGGCTTTGCCTGGCTCGATTTTTCCACCGGCGAATGGTCGGGCCTGCACGCCAAAAAGGCCGCCGACCTGTGGCAGTGGGTGCGCAAGATGCAGCCCCGCGAACTGTTGGTGACCGAGAACGCGCAGGTGCCCTCGTCCATGTCGCTCACGTCCACCCAGGTGGTGCGTGTGCCGGGCCGGGCGCCCTTCGACCTCAAGGCCGCCACGGAACGGCTGCTGCACGCCCAGGGCGTGCGCGACACCGGCGCGCTGGGCCTTGAAGGAAAGGATGAACTCGTCCGGTCCTGCGGGGCGCTGCTGGCCTATGTCGTGCAGACCCAGAAGCAGGACATCATCCACCTTGCGCCGTTCCGTCCGCTGAACCTGGGCCGCCACCTCATCGTCGATGAAGTGACGGAGCGCAACCTGGAGATCTTCCGCCGCCTCGATGGCCGCAAGGGGCCGGGCACGCTGTGGCACGTGCTGGACCACACCCAGACCCCCATGGGGGGCCGACTGCTGGAAGAACGCCTGCGCCATCCCTGGCGCGAGACGGGCCCCATAGAGGAAACCCAGGCGGCGGTTAGCTGGCTGTTCGAGCGCGATGACACCCGGCGCGACCTGCGGGCCGCCCTCGACGAGGTGTACGACCTTGAACGGCTGACCACGCGCATCTTCCTGAACCGCGCCGCTCCCAAGGATTACGTGGCCCTGCGCCAGAGCCTGGCCGCCCTGCCCAGGGTGCGCGGGGTGCTGGAACGGACCGAAACGCCCCACGGCGGCTACCCCACCGACGGCGAGGCGCGCGGCGATGGCCGCCCCCCCTTCCTGCGCGCGGCGCTGAAGGGCTGGGACGACCTGTCCGATTATTTCGACCTGCTGGAACGCGCGCTGGTGGACAGCCCGCCCCACCTGGTCACCGAAGGCGGGCTGTTCCGGCCCGGCTTCCACGCCGAACTGGATGAGTTGCTGGACCTGACCGAACACGGCGAGAACATGTTGCAGCAACTGCTGGCGGAAGAACAGGCCACCAGCGGGCTGCCCCGGCTCAAGTTGGGCTTCAACCGGGTGTTCGGCTACTACTTCGAGCTGTCGCGCACCGCGTCCGACGCCGTGCCCGAACACTTCGTGCGCCGCCAGACCCTGGCCAACGCCGAACGGTTCACCACCCCGCGCCTGAAGGAACTGGAAGAAAAGCTGGTCTCGGCCAGCGACCGCCGCAAGTCACTGGAATACAAATTGTTCCAGAAGCTGCGCGAAACCGTGTCCGAGGCGCGGCCCCGCGTGCTGTTCATGGCCGATCTGCTGGCAGGGTTCGACTACTGGCAGAGCCTTGCGGAAACGGCCCGCCGCTGGAACTGGACCTGCCCCGTGCTGGTGCAGGATACCGACATCCTGATCCGCGAAGGCCGCCACCCCGTGGTGGAGGCCATGCAGGGCAGCGCCAACTTCATCCCCAACGACCTGCGCATGGACGAGGCCCGGCGGCTGCTGCTGATCACCGGCCCCAACATGGCGGGCAAATCCACCGTGCTGCGCCAGACGGCCATCATCTGCCTGCTGGCCCAGATGGGCTCGTTCGTGCCCGCGCGCGAGGCGCGCCTGGGCATCGCCGACCGGGTGTTCTCGCGGGTGGGGGCATCGGACAACCTGGCGCAGGGGCAGTCCACCTTCATGGTGGAAATGATGGAAACCGCGCGCATCCTGCGCCAGGCGGGCAAGCGCAGCCTGGTCATCCTGGACGAGATAGGGCGCGGCACCAGCACCTTCGACGGCCTGGCCCTGGCCTGGGCCGTGGTGGAAGAACTGGCCCGCCGCGCGGGCGGCACCATCCGCACCCTGTTCGCCACCCACTACCACGAACTGACGGCGCTGGAAGGGCGCATCCCCGGCGTGCACAACATGAACATCGCCATTCGCGAGTGGGGCGGCGAAATCGTGTTCCTGCGCCGCCTGGTGCCCGGCCCGTCCGACCGCAGCTACGGTATCGAGGTGGCCCGGCTTGCCGGGGTGCCGCAGCCGGTGGTACAGCGCGCACGGGAACTGCTGCACGAACTGGAAAAAAACCGCGACGGCAAGGGCGAAGTCCCCCGCGCCGCACGCGCCGTGCTGCCTGGGCTGGACATGCCCGAACCGAAGCAGGCCGCCAGGCCGCGCGCCCTGCTTGCCGCGCGGGCGGAACCGGTGGCCCATCCGCTGCTGACCACCCTGCGCGACCTGGATACCGACCACCTGACGCCCATGGGGGCGCTGCAACTGCTCAACGAATGGAAACTGCTCTGGGGAGGCCCAGCCCATGCCGAAGATACCGTTCCCGACCAGCCCCCGGCAGCGCCGGGAGACGACCGTGACTGACGCATCCGTCCTGACAGACGCATCTGCCCGGCGCACGGGCCGTGGCCGCCGCATGGCCGCCGTGGTCACCCTGTGCGCGGTGCTGGCCCTTGGGGCCGCGTGCGGCAAGAAGATCATGCCCCAGCCGCAGGACAACCGCGAACTGTTCAACTGGCGCGGCGTCACGGCCATGGCCACGGCCAACGGCTGCATTGCCGCCCGGGGCGAGGCGCAGGGCAACGTGGACAACCTGGCCTCGGTGATTCTGGAAATCCAGCCCCTCGGCGTATCGACGGACGGCCTGGGGGACGGCAGTGCGGACAATTGCGCCGGATGCCCCTTCCGCGCCACGTCGCGCCAGGAATTCTGGCCCGAAAAACAGATCACCCCGCAGGGCACCGCCATCGTGGAAGTGACCATGTGTCCCGACCGCAAGGCCCCTGCCTATCGCTGGCGCCTGGTGGGCGTGAACGTGCTGACCCGCTTCGCGCATGCCCTCGGCAAGGTGCAGACGCTGGTGGTGGATCCCGACGCCCCCGGCTTCGAACTGCCGGCGGAAGACACCCAGCCCCAGCAGCAGACCGAAATCGTGATTCCGTAACGGCGCGGGAAACCGGCCCCGGCCCGGCATGGCGCCCGTTGAGACGCCGAATGGCGCCAGATACGCTCGATGACGCCGGATGACACCGGATGACGCGCGGCGTCCGCCTTCTGGACTACGGGCACCACACCGACCAACCCGGCAGCGGCAGTCCGACCATCAACCTGCCCCGTCAGGAGGAACGCATGCACCACTTCCAGTACCGCAACGGCGAACTGCATGCCGAAGACGCACCGGTGCGCGAACTGGCCAGCCGCTACGGCACGCCGCTGTACGTCTATTCGGCAGCCACGCTGCGCCGCCATTTCCTGGCCTTCGACAGCGCGTTCACCGGGGTTGGCCACCTTACCTGCTATTCTGTCAAGGCCAATTCCAACGTGCACCTGCTGCGCCTGCTGGCGGACATGGGCGCGGGCATGGACATCGTCTCCGGGGGCGAACTGCACCGCGCGCTTGCCGCCGGGGTGCCCGGCCAGCGCATCGTGTACAGCGGGGTGGGCAAGCAGGACGACGAAATCCGCGCCGCGCTGGAAGCGGACATCCTACTGTTCAACGTCGAATCGGTGCAGGAACTGGAGCGCATCGATGCCGTGGCCGGGCAGATGGGCCGTAGCGCACGCATAGGCGTGCGCATCAACCCGGACGTGGACCCGAAGACCCACCCGTACATCTCCACGGGCATGCGCAACAACAAGTTCGGGCTGGACATGGAACAGGCCCACGCGGCCTACCTGCTGGCCCGCGACCTGCCCAACGTCCAGCCCGTGGGCATCGACTGCCACATCGGCTCGCAGCTCACCACCCTTGCGCCGTTCCTGGAGGCGCTGGACCGGGTGCTGGACTTCCACGAACGGCTGCGCGACCTGGGGCTTGCCATCACCCATCTGGACCTTGGCGGCGGGCTCGGCATCACCTACGGAGAAGAAACCCCGCCCCACCCCAAGGAGTTCGGCGAGGCCGTGTCCGAACGGCTGCGCGGGCGCGGGCTGTCGCTGATCCTGGAGCCGGGTCGGGTCATCGCGGGCAACGCGGGCATTCTGGTGGGCCGGGTGATCTACACCAAGTCCACGCCCAGCAAGAACTTCATCATCGCGGACGCGGCCATGAACGACCTTGTCCGCCCCTCGCTGTACCAGTCGTACCACCGCATCGCAGAGGTGCACCCCGCCGGGCGCGACGAGATCACCGCCGACGTGGTGGGCCCCATCTGCGAATCGGGCGACTTTCTCGCGCGCGACCGCATCCTGCCGGAGATGCGGCAGGGCGAACTGCTGGCGGTGTTCTCTGCCGGGGCCTACGGCTTTTCCATGAGTTCCAACTACAACTCGCGCCCCCGGGCCGCCGAGGTGCTGGTGGACGGTGCAACGGCACGGTGCATCCGCAAGCGCGAGACCCTGGCCGACCTTGTGGCCCCGGAACTGAACGCAGAGGGGTAAAGCCTCTCTTACGGCTGGTTTAATTTTCTCCTGAACTTATCAGCCTTCTCTTGAGCATCACGTTGCTCTTCTTTATGCCATTCATGCCAATAGGCGCTGCTCGCTTTATTGGCCCGCTTTTCATGGTACGTCGCCGTGTCATTCAAACGTGTCATTTCCTCTTGGTCACGGTTGCGCTGACGTTCACGCTCAGCCGCCTGTGCCTCTGACTCCCTCACAGCACGAGCGCTCGACGCTCGCTGCTGCTCTTCTTCACGGCGGATAATTTTCGCCGCCCCAGCATCAAATGACCTTACTTGGGCTGCACGGCGGGCATCTGCCTCCGCTGAAGACTCTTTGGGAGGAGGCGTCCGCTTCCCTCCAGTAATCACAATTTCGCCGTTGGTCCCTTTAGTTATGGTGACATCCTGCGCTAAAACTGTGCTTGTTAAAAAAATCAGAGCAATAAAAAACAGCAACTTGACCATGAGTTCCCCCGTTCCCGACCTGCACGTTCCGTCGCACTAACAAATTATGATGCGGAATATGATATTCTGCGGGCGGCAAAAGAAACTATCCGCTTATTTCCCAAAGCACGCCCAATCGCAAACAATATCATTAAAAAGCAAACTATTACCTCAATATCACTTTTTTCCAAGGCCGGTTTAACTTTCTACTTGCCTCCTGTGCGAATTCTTGTTTATAAAAGTGAACACGACGACCGGAACAGCCTCACGCAGCCATCGCAGCACAGGCGGCAAAACCGCCAGTACAGGACACTACCATGCCGGATGCCTTCGACACCTTCTTCGCCCGGGTCATGCAGGGCACGGACATCACCACGCAGCAGGCCCTTGCCCGCGTGCTGGGGGTGAACCGCAGCGCCATCACCCAGGCCAAGAACCGCGATGCCATCCCCCAGAAGTGGATTCTGCGGCTCTCTCGGGTCTACGCGCTGTCGCCCGACTGGCTGGAATACGGACGCGGCACCCCCCGCCCTGCTCCACTGGTGCAAGCCTTCGCGGCAGCGGCACACGGTGCGGAGAGCGCCCCTTCGCAGGCCGTCATCGGGCATGCCCGGCCCGTCGGTGTCGCCCCCGGTCGCGCGGCAACATTACGCCCGTCCATGCCCGCCCCGCATCACGCGGACCTGCCCCCCGCCGTGCACATGGTGCCCAAGGTCCGCG
>NZ_VRYY01000006.1 GCF_015731765.1 Nitratidesulfovibrio oxamicus | reverse complement strand
ACCCGCGTGCAGGCCCTGCTGGAGCAGAACCTGACCGCCGCGCAGATCGCCGCCGTGGCCGGGCTGATGCCCGCGCCCCCGAAGGCCGATGCCGCCGCCGAAAGCCAGCAGGAGGGCACGCCCCCCGCCGAACCCAAGGCCACCGTGGCCAAGTCCGAGGCGGACAGGATTCTGGAAGGGCTGACCACCGCCCATGCCGCCCCCTTGGCCGGTGCCCCCGGCAAGCCCGGCGCCGAAACCCCCGCCCAGTTCGGCAAGCGCCTTGCCGCGCTTGTCGGCGGATAACAGGAGGCCGTCATGGCAAACCCCGCCGTCACCACCGAAGAATACGCCTTCATCCCGTTCCTGGGCGCGCACCCGCCCGTGCTGGAAGTGATCACCTTGGCGTCCACGGGCGCGCAGGTTGACGTTGCCGCCGGTACGGTGCTGGCCACCGTCACCGCCAGCAGCAAGCAGGTAAAGCTGGCCCCCGGCGCGTCCGACGGCAGCCAGACCCCCACGCACATCCTGGCCGAAGACACCACCGTGCCCGCGTCTGGCGATGCCGTTTCGCGCGGCTACGTGCACGGCACGGTGCTGGACCGGGGCCTTACCTGGCCGGGCGGCATCACCGCCCCCCAGAAGGCCGCCGCCATCGCCGCCCTGCGCGATGCGGGCATTTACGTCACCCTCAAGCAGCCCGCGTAGGAGGCCGCCATGTCCAAACCCGGACCTTGGGATTTCCAGTACCTGACCGAGGCCATTGCCGAAATGCCGGGCATGCCTGGCCTGCTGCAAAAGACCCTGTTCAAGGACCGCAACACCAACCCTGCAACGATCCTCCAGTTCGACAAGGAAAAGTACAAGAACAAGGTGGTGCCCTATACCACCGCAGTGCAGGGCGGAACGATCATCGAACACACCCGCAAGTCGGCGACCTGGCTGGAATTTCCCAAGCTGCGACCCAAGAAGCAGATGGATCCCAAGAAGCTGCTGGCCCGGCCCGCAGGGTTCGTGCCGTACCTGGTTGGCGGACAAACCGCCGAGTTGGCTGCGCAGAAGAACCTGGCCACCGAGCTTCAGGACATGCGCGCCCGTCTGGACCTGACAATCGAAAAGGCCTGCGCGGACATCCTGCAGGGGTCCATGACCATCGACGAACTGGGCCTGGTCTACGACTACGGCATGCCCGCCGGAAACAAGGTGACCCTGACCGGCGGCGACCTGTGGTCCGACGACGCCAGCGACATCGACGAACAGGTGGAATCCTGGGCCAAGAAGGCCAAGGACCAGACCGGTTTCAGCCCGGACGTGATGCTCATGGGCACCAGTGTTTCGGCCCGGTTCACCAGCCACCCGAAGATTCAGAAGCAGCTGGACAACAAGCGCATGGAAGTGGGCCTGCTGGCGCCGCAGTTCGCCGCCGACTACGTGGGCTTCTACAAAGGGCTTCAGCTGTACCGCTACGGCGGCTCCTTCCTGGATGCCAACGACGCGCCGCAGGAAATCTGGCCGGTCAACAAGATTGCCCTGTACTCCACCAAGGCCAAGGCCGTGCTGGAATTCGGGCTGATCGAAGACCTGACGGCGGGCATCGGCGGGGTGCAGGCGGAGTACTTCTCCAAGATGTTCATTGAAGAAGAGCCGTCCAGCCTGTGGATGCTTGGTGAAACCAACCCCCTGCCCGTCATCTACCAGCCCGCATCCGTCGTGACGGCTGTGGTCCTGTAAGGGGGTGCCCGTGGCTGCCAAGAAAGTACGCGTCCGTCTGCTGGGCGAACTGTGGGACCGCGACGCCAAGGGCGTGCGCGTCGTGCACAAGCCCGGCTCCGTCGTCTCCGTGCCTGCCGAACTGGCGGAACGGTTGATCACCGGCAAGTCCGCCGAACTGTACACGGACCCGTCTGCCACCAAGGTTGCCGAGGTGGGTGACGGGCCGGACGAAGCCAGCCCGCAGGCCGCCCTTGCCGCCCGCATGGCCGACAAGTCCAAGCCCGCCGCCCCGGCGGCTCCGGCTCCGCAGCCGGAAACCGCCAAGGACGACGGCAAGACCGGAGCCGAGCAGGGTACCGGGCAGGCCGGGACCACCGGGCAGGGCTAAGGCAGGGGGCGCGGCATGCTGACGTTCACACCGCTGGAACTTCTGCTGTCGGGTGGATTCATCTCTACCCTCACCGCCGTGTTCGTCCGCATCTGGCTGGGCAGCAAATTCGTTCCGCGCGACCAGTGCCGCCTGCGGCACGACGCCAGTGAGGATACGTTCGACGCCGTGAGCGCCAAACTCAACATCCTGTTCCGCATGCTCCGCGCCCTTGTTGTCCACAGCGACATACCCAAGGACATCCAGGCGCAAATCCTGAACACCCGCGCCGACGACAAGGAGTGACCATGGACCCCAAACAGCTCACCCAACTGATCAACGACGCGGCCACCCGCCATGGCCTGCCGCCCGAACTGGTGGCGGCCATGGTGCGGGTGGAAAGCACTGACAATCCTTGGGCCACCCGTTTTGAACCGGGCTTCTACGCCCGCTACGTCGAAAAGAACGCTGACGTGAAGGCCGTTTCCCCCTGCTCGCTGGATACCGAACGCCGCCTGCGCGCCACCTCCTTTGGCCTGCTCCAGGTGATGGGCCAGGTGGCGCGCGAGCGGGGCTTCAAGGGCGCATACCTGACGGAGCTGTGCGACCCGGCCACCGGGCTGGACATCGGCTGCAAGCATCTGGCCGCCTTCGCCGCCAGGTTCAAGGCGGCCTTCGGCTGGTCCGCCGTCTGCGCCGCGTACAACGGCGGAGCAGGCGCGGTGAAGGGGCACAACAACTACACCAATCCCGAATACCCGGCCAAGGTGCTGCGCGCCCTTGGCGGCACGTGGCCCGTGTAACCGGGCCAAAGGGAGCACCCATGTTTGACACCGACACCGTAAAGCCGCTGCTGGCCTCGCGCACCGTGTGGGGGGGCATTGTCTCCCTGCTGGTGGCCGTGCTGGCCCTGTGCGGCATCAGCCTTGACGCGGACATGCAGACCCAGCTGACGGACGCGGCCCTGGGCGTTGGCGCCGCCATTGCCGGTGGCCTGACCATTTGGGGCCGCATCAAGGCCAAGACCACCATCAAGCCGGTGACCGTCAAAGCTGCCAAGGGCGCAAAGCTGTTGCTGCTGCTTGCGCTGCTGCTGCCGGTGCTGTCCGTCAATTCCGGCTGCGCGCTGAAGAACCTGCAACCGCACGAGCAGGCCATGGCCGTGGGCGAGGAACTGCGCATCACCTACGTGGCCCTGCATCAGGAATATGAGCAACTGCACGCTGCCTTGCCCGATGCCCGGCCCACGCTGGAGGCCGACGTGGCCCCGCTGCTGGACAAGGCCAAGCTGGCCGTCATCGCCCTGCGCGAAGGGGCGGGCACCTACGCCCGTACCAAGACCGCACCGGGCGACTGGCTGGCCCTGAAAACCAACGCCATGCGCTTGCTGGGTGACGCCGCGGCACTTCTTGCGGCCATCAAGGAGAGCTGACCATGACCCCCGTGGAACTGATCGCACTGCTGGAATCCGGCCTGCGCCTTGGCCTGACCGCCGCCGAAATGGCCCAGCGCCTGTGCGCGGAGCAGGGCGGCTACACCCTGCCCACCATCGAAGAATACGAAGCGGCCACCCAGGAACTGCGCGACATGCCCGACCTGACCCCCGCCAGCCCGGATACCCCGGACAGCAAGGACTAGCCCCATGGCAGACAAGCGCCTCGTCCGTCTCGACAGCCATCATGCCGCCCAGGTGCTGGGCGAGCTGGCCAGTCGGGTGGGGTCCATCCCGCGCGGGATGGACCTGGTGGTGGTGCGTGCCCTTAACCGGGCCGTCACCGCCACCCGCGACGAGGTGTCCAGGGCCATCCGCGCCGAATACGCCGTGCCCGCCCGCGACGTGAAAAACACCATGTACGTGCGCAAGGCTACCCGCGCTTACAAGGTGGCCATCCTGTACGCCATGGGCAAAATGTCCATCCCGCTCATTCGCTGGGGGGCGCGGCAGACCAAGAAGGGCGTCACCGTGCTTATCCGCAAGGGCGGTGGGCGCAAGCGGGTTGTCAGCAAGGACGGCCAGAAGCTGCCCGGCGTGTTTGTGGCCAAGGGCGAAGTGTACGCCCGCCAGACCGCCAGGCGCACGCCCATCCGCCGCCTGTATGGGCCGTCGTTCCTCGCCTACTTCGGCAAACCGGAAGTGCTCGCCGCCCAGCAGGCCAGGGCGGAAGACGTGTTCCGCAACCGCGTTATCGCAGAAGCAAACTACCTGCTGTCCAAGGAGCTGACCGCATGAGCCTGCGCGCACGTGTACGCGCAGACGCGGCGCGGATATTCGCCGGGGGCTTTGCCGACCCGGTCACCTTCCTGCCCCTGGGTGGGGACCCCGTCACCGTGCGCGGCATCTGGAAAGAGGGCGAGCAGCTGGTGGACGCGGGCGACTACATGCAGGTGAGCAGCAGCGCCATAACCGTGACCATCCTGCGCACGTCGCTTCCGCAGCTGCCGGTGATCGAGGAAGACCGCGTGCAGTTCGAGGGCGCGGAATACACCGTGGCCGACGTGACGCCCAAGCACCCAAACATGCTGGAAGTGCGCCTGCACCGGAGGCCCGCATGACGGCCACCCGCAAGCAGATAACCAAGGCCGTGGAGGCCTTGCTGAAGGCAGCGCTGCCCACCGTTGAAGGGCGCGTGTACCGAAGCCGCGTGCGGCACATTCAGAGTAAGCGCCTGCCTGCCATCGGCGTGTACGGGCTGAAGGAAGCCCTGGACGCAAAAGACACCTCGCCCCCCCGCTACACCCGCGACCTCACCTTGGCCGTGGAAGTGGTGGCCAACGGCGAAGGGATGGACGACACGCTGAACGATCTTGCCGACGCGGTGGAGGATGCCCTTGTGGCAGACCCAACCCTGGGCGGTCTGGTGCAGGATCTGGAGATGCGCGGCATCGAAATTTCGCTGGCAGAGAAGGGCGACGAACTTGTCGGCTGCGCCCGCGTGGATGCGGGCGTGTGGTACGAGCGCGCCCGCCAGCAGCCCGAACTGGACGACTTTGCAACCGGCGGGGTGCGCTGGGACCTGGCCCCGCCGGACGGCGCCACCGACGCCGAAGATACCATCCATCCCGCACAGGAGTGACCATGGCCAACCCTACCCCTGAACTGATCACGGTGTACCCCGTGCAAGGCATCAAGGTGCGCGACCCGCAGACCTTGCAGCACGTGCCCGACGAAGGGCTGGAGGTGCCGCGCAGCACCTATTGGCTGCGGCGCATCAGCGCGGGCGACGTGACCACCAGCAAGCCCACGGCCAAGCAGGCCAAGCCCGCCAAGGAGTAAGCCATGGCAATCAGCTTTGATAGCGTCCCGCGTAACCTGCGCGTGCCGTTCGTCTACGCGGAATTCGACAACAGCAACGCGGTCAACGGCGCGGCGCTCATGGCCTACCGCACCCTTGCCTGCGGGCAGATGCTGACCGGTACCGCCACGCCGCTCACTCCCGTGCGCGTCACCAGCGCGGCACAGGCCCGCACCCTGTTCGGCGCGGCCAGCATGCTGGCGCAGATTTGCGACACCTATCTGGACGGCGATGCCATGACCGAGCTGTGGGCCATGCCGGTGGCGGACAATGCCGCCGGGCAGGCGGCCACCGGCACGGTTACCCTTACCGGGGCCGCCACCGAGGGCGGCACCCTGGTGCTGTACGTGGGCGGGCGCGCCGTTTCCTGCGGCGTCACCGCTGGCCAGCAGGCCAGCGCCGTGGCCACCGCCCTTGCCGCCGCCGTCAACGCCAAGGACGATTGCCCGTGCACTGCTGCCGCCGCCGGGGCCGTGGTCACCCTGACCGCCCGGCACAAGGGACTGGCCTCCAACGGGCTGGACGTGCGCATGAACTACTACGGAGAATCCGCGCCCGCCGGCCTTTCCGTGGCCGTGGCCCCTGCCGGCCTGTCCGGCGGCACCGCCAACCCGGACGTTGCCCCGCTCATCGCCGCGCTGGGTGACGAGCACTACAACATCATCGTCTGGCCGTGGACCGACCCCGCCAGCCTGCGCGCCGTGGAGCAGGAACTGCTGGACCGCTGGGGCCCCCTGCGCATGATCGAAGGCGTGGCCATTGCCGCGGCCACCGGCACCCATGGCGAACTGGGCACGCTGGGCGACAGCCGCAACAGCCAGCACCTTTGCATCGCCCACGCCCACGGCGTGCCCAACCCGGTGTGGGAAGTGGCCGCCGCCTTTGCCGCCGTGGCCGCCTACTACGGCAACATCGACCCGGCCCGGCCGTTCCAGACGCTGCCGCTCACCGGCATCCTGCCCCCGGTGGAATCCGACCGCTTCACCCTGCAGGAAAACAACCTGCTGCTGTACGACGGCATTTCCACCCTCTACGTGGATGCCGGGGGCACCGTGCGCGTGCAGCGCTTGATCACCACGTACAAGACCAGCCCCAACGGCGCGGAAGACCCCAGCTACCTCGACCTCAACACCATCCTGACGCTGGGATACCTGCGGTACGACTTCCGCACCTACATCCTGCGCAAGTACCCGCGCCACAAGCTGGCCGACGACGGCAACAACTTCGGCGTGGGGCAACCCATCATCACGCCCAGGGTGGGCAAGGCAGAGGCCGTGGCCCGCGCCCGCGTGTGGGAGGAACTGGGGCTGGTGGAAAACGTGGACGACTTTGCCGCCAACGTCGTGTGCGAGCGCAACGCCAGCGACCGCAACCGGCTGGACTGGCTGCTGCCGCCCGATCTGGTGAACCAGTTCGTGGTGGGCGGTGTGAAGATCCAGTTCATCCTCTAACCCGCCACACAGGAGGGACAAGATATGGCAACGCCGAACCGCCGCGCGGGCATCATCTACCTGAAGATCGACGGCACGCTGCAGGAGGCCAAGGGCGAGTTCACCTACAACCTCGGGTTGCCCAAGCGCGAGGGCATTGTGGGGGCGGACAGCGTGCACGGCTACAAGGAAACGGTGCAGGTGCCCTTCATCGAAGGGGCCATCACCGATCGGGCCGACCTTTCGCTGAAGACCTTTCAAACGCTGGACGGCGTAACCGTCACGCTGGAACTGAACAACGGCAAGACCATCACCCTGCGGGACGGATGGTACGCGGGCGACGGCAACGTGAAAACCGGCGAGGGCGAAATAGCGGTGCGGTTCGAGGGCAAGACCGCAGAGGAGGTCTAGCGCATGGAACCCAAGGTGCTGAAGCTGAAGCATCCCATCGGCCACGGCGACACCGCCATCACGGAGCTGGTGTTCCTCGGCCCGCTGAAGGGCAAGCACATGAAGGGCGTGCCCATCGGCGGCAATGCCATGTGCATGGAGCACATCCTGATGGTGGGTGGCCGCCTGTGCAACCAGCCGCCGTCGGTGATGGCGGAACTGGAAAGCGAAGACCTGTTCGAGGCGCTGGCCATCACGTCCGGTTTTTTGCCGGGTGGCCCGACGATTGGACAACAGCCGTCGTAGCAATAGCCGACGCCTTCCACTTCGGGCCTGTGGACTTGCTGGATATGGACGCGGAAGACCTGCGCTTCTGGCTGGACCGGGTAAACGAGCTGAACGACGCACGGAGTTGACATGGCTGGGCCGCGCGAAACCGGCGTAACCTTCGTCCTTGGGGCACTGGACAGATTCAGTGCCCCCTTCCGGGCGTTCAACGACAGGCTGGAATCGACCACCGCCAACCTGCGGCGCATGCACGATTCGTGGGGCGCCCTGAACAGGGAGGGCGGGCGGTTTGCCGGGCTGTCCGGCTTGTCGCGGTTGTCGTCCATAGGCGGCAACGCGCGCACGCATTTCGGCGAGGCCACGGCGGCAGCCCAGGACTTTGCCGCCAAGGCCACCGTTGCGGCGGGTGTGGCGGGCTTTGCCTTCAAGACGCAGTTCCTCGACACGGCGGCGCAGTTCGAACAGTTCGAGACGATCCTGACCACCCTGAACCGGGGGGACAAGGGCAAGGCCAAGGAACAGCTGGGGTGGATAAGCGACTTTGCGGCGCGCACCCCGTACGAGCTGGCAGAAGTGACGGACGCCTTCGTCAAGCTGCGGGCCTACGGCATGGACCCCATGCCCGGCCTGCTGAAGGTGCTGGGCGATACGGCATCCTCCATGGGCAAGCCGCTGGAGTCCGCCGTGGAGGCCATTGCCGACGCGGTGACCGGAGAAAACGAACGGCTGAAGGAATTCGGCATCAAGGCCGCCAAGGAAGGCGGCAAGATCATCTACGAATACACCGACGCCGCAGGCAAGCAGTCCAAGATGATGGCCAAGGCCAGCGACCGCGCCCAGATCCAGGCCACCCTGATGAAGATTTGGGCAGAGAAGTACGGCGGCGGCATGGAAGCCCAGTCCAAAACATGGAACGGCATGTGGTCCAACATGATGGACGGGTGGAGCCGCTTTTCGAACATGGTCATGCAGAACGGCGTGCTTGACTGGATGAAGGACAAGCTGGGCGGGGTGTTGGCAGAGATAGACGTCATGTCTTCCGATGGCCGTTTGCAGGCATGGGCCAAGGACATTGGCGAGAAGATGGTGCGCTTCTTCGACGCCGCGTGGGAAGTGTTGCCCAAGATGTGGGACGGCCTGCAAACCCTGGGCGACAAGCTGGCGTGGGTGGCAGAACTGCTGGGCGGATGGGACAACCTGGCCATTGCTGCTGGTGCATTGATGTCCGGGCTTGTCGGCCCCATCCTTGGGCTGGCAGCCGCCTTCCTGCAACTGTCGCTGGCGCTGGTGGCCACCCCCTTCGGCTGGGTTGTTCTGGCCATTGGCGGGCTGGTGGCCGCCATCACCGCCCTGTGGCTGAAGTGGGACGCCATCATCAAGTGGGCGAAAGAGGCCCTGCCGGATTGGATGGTCAACGGCGCATCCGCCGTGGGCGATTTCTTTTCCGCGCAAAAGGGCGTGTTCGCCCCTGCGGGTGCATCGTCCCCTGCGCAGGATGGGGAGGGTGCACCATCCCTTGCTGCCCGCCCCAGCCTGGGCGCTGGCGAAACCATGCGCCGGGTGCAGGAACAACGCTTCCAGTCGCTGGAGCGGCAGGAAAAGCAGTCCACCTTGACCATCAAGATGGAGAATGTTCCGCGCGGCACAGAGGTGCGCCAGACCGGCGAGCCGGTGCCGACGGACATCACCTACATGGGCCTTGCCGCCCCGGCCCACTAGGAGCGCGCCATGGCAATCAAGACCACCGATGCCGCATGGCGGCGCAGCCTGCGCGCCGCGTCGTTCCGGGGCGTGGGCTTCAAGGTGGACGCCAGCGACCGGGAAACCGGGCGCCGCGCCGTTACCCACGAATTTCCGGGGCGCGATGTGCCCTATACCGAAGACCTTGGCCGCAAGGCCCGCAGCTACGCAGTCGAAGCCTACGTGCTGGGGCCGGACTACATGCCCGCGCGCGATGCCCTGCTGAAGGCCTGTGAGGACGAAGGCCCCGGACGCCTGGTCACGCCGTGGGCCGGCGAGGTGCTGGTGGTGTGCACCGGCTGCCGCCTGCGCGAAAGCAAGACCGACGGCGGCATGGCCACCTTCAGTCTCACGTTCAGCGAGGCAGGCGAGGCGGCCAGCCCCTCCGGATCCGCCAAGCCCGGCGCGCTGGCGTCGTCGCGGGCGGACAGTGCCATGGATAGCGCGGACGATGTGTTGGACCGTGACCTTGCGTTGGACGGCCAGCCGGAGCCTGTATTGCGTGACGCGCTGTCCGCTGTGCGCGGGATGGCTTCTGCTGCACGGGGCGTCCGTTCCGTGGTGGCGGACCCGGAAGGATTCGCCAGCCACCTTGACCTCATAGACGGGATGTCGGTGGCGGACCTGGCAAACGCTGTCCCGTCCGACCTGATGCGCCCGTTGTTCGCGGACAGCGGCGACATTTCCTCGTCGTCGCATACGGCCCGATCCGGCGAAATGCTGTCCCTTGCCGCGTCCACACCCACCGTCACCGTGCCGGAAGGCGCGGGCACCATGCGCACCACGTCTGCCATGAATGCCCAGGTGCTGGCAGACTACCAGCGCCGGGCCGCCACGGCAGAGGCCGCGCGTTCCGCCGCGCTCTCCACCCCCGCATCGCGGGCGGACGCCGCCACCCTGCGCGAGGGCG
>NZ_VRYY01000005.1 GCF_015731765.1 Nitratidesulfovibrio oxamicus | reverse complement strand
CGAGGTGTCCCCAGGAAAACTTTCCACCTTTTTCTGGGTGAAGTTTGTTTTCGGTTTAACCACCGGAGTGAGGACTTGTTCCCCATACTTTTAAAGGCATTGAAGACAAGTCCAGCAAGAGATTTTACAACGGATTAGTCCGTTTTGGTTAGGTATTACCAAAAGTTAAAAGAGCCCTGCAGGAAACGCTAATCAGCTTCGTTGACCCGTTTGAAGATTCTCCCATTCTTTTCGACTACGCCGTTGCCGTTCACAAGGTGGGCAAGGCAGACTTTTTTCCGGTGTCCTCCGGCGAGGTGTTTGACATACAGCAGCTTCGCGCTCTCGAACACGTCATTGAGGGCGAATTCGATAGCGCAGGCAACTTTCAGGGTAGAATAACAGCCTTCGGCAAAGACCGGGGTAAATGTTTCGTGCCTTCCTCGTCAGTCTTCACACAGCGGGGCAAGGATAGTGTCGGGCCGTTCAAATTCTGCTTGGGCACATTTGAGCAAAACAAGACAAGCTCGACACACTCAGACGAAGAATATGAACATCTGGCTACGCAGGTCGACAAGTACGGTGGCATCTGCATTCACCGCGACGGGCTTCGCGTCATGCCTTACGGGCGTGAAGATGGCGACCTGTTTAGAATGGAATTTCGCCGATCAAAACACGCGGGGCGTGAATTTTTTTCGTATCGCCGATGCATCGGTCGCTTGGCTATAACAAGTAAAAACAACCCTAACCTCAAGGACAAGGCCGGTCGCGAAGGCCTTGTCGACAACAAAGCCCGCCGAGAATTTGAGCGTCTTGTTATCGGCCTCTTGATGTATGCAGCCCGCGAGTACTTCGGCACTTCGTCTTCCCTACGTGAGCAGGAACTCCCCGGCATCCAGAAAGCGCGCCAGAGGCAGATGCGCGCGGCAGAAACGGCCCGCAAGCGAAACCAGAAGAATTTCACACGCGCCCTCAAAGAAAAATTGCCACTTGCGCTTGAAGCAAGCACCCGAGCAGAAGCTGGCGCCGACAGACTTGAACAGACACTGGCCAGCAAAGCCTACAACGACCTGCCCGCTATCAAAATGGAGCTCGACACGTTGCAAGGCCTGCGCGACGATCTGCGCATTCCAAACCGGCCAGACGACCTTGGCACTCAAGAAGAAGAGTACAGGAAATATCGCGACGCTTACGCCTCGTTCTGCGCCACCATCGACAAGCTCAAGTCCATGCTGGCCCGCTGCGAAGCTGATGGCCTGTTGGGCGACCCCAAACGCATAGCCACCTCAAAATTCTACAGCAACGAAGCCCGCATCTCCAGTCAGATTGGCAAAGCGTTGTCCACAATCACGTCCAGTCTCGACGCCCTTCGGTCCACATGGGAAGACACCGCCCGTGAAGACAGAACCGTGTTCCGGCGAAAGGCCACGGAATTCGTCAATATGCTGGAGGCTGGGCAAGGCCTTACGCCGGTACTCGACTTTCTGGATAAGGTGCACACCGAACTCAGCGACGAGTTGAATGTCAAATACGACGGCATCATCAACAGCCTCGAACAACTCGTTGAGGGCGTAGACCTTGAAGGTGCCTTTCTGCATGCGGACGAGGCCAACCAATCGCTGGAGAAAAAGGTCGCCATGCTCAATGCCGTGGCCCAACTCGGCATCAGTGTCGAAATCATCGGCCACGAACTGGAAGCACTTGAATCACAGGTAACACGCTATCTCAAGCTCATGCCCAAGGAGGTGCGAGCCCTCAAAAGCTACAGTCTTGCGTTCGAGGCGCACCGAGCTCTTGTCGACAGGCTGCGCTTTCTTGCTCCGCTCCGCAAAACGGCATACCGCAGCCGTATCCGCATCACGGGCGAAGACATCGCCAAGTATGTCAGAGCCTTTTTCGACTCTACATTCGAACAGTGCCGCATCACGTTCGAGGCAACCCCCGCCTTCGAAGGGCTCTGCATTAGAGACCTTCCCTCGCGTATCTATCCCACCTTCATCAACCTCGTGAATAACGCCCTCTATTGGGTGCAGCGTGGCGAAAGAAGAATCATTCGGCTCGACTTTGTGCAAGGCAAAGCCATTGTAGCCGATAGCGGACCGGGCGTTGACGCAGATGACCAGGAACATCTGTTCGAATTGTTCTTCACCAAACGCTTCAACGGTCGTGGGGTAGGCCTCTATCTTTGCAGAGAAAATCTCGCTGTTGCCCGCCATTGCATACGTTACGCCACTTGCAATGACCCCAAAACCCTCGAAGGGGCAAACTTCATTATCGAATTCAACGAGGTCGAACATGTCTCCTGCTAATGCTACCCTCATTGAAGAAGCCTACATAACCCCTATTAAAAGCGTACTGTTCATCGACGACAATTTCCCAACCCATGCGGACCTGCTTGAAGAAAAGCTTGCAGGCGATACGGATGACGCCGCACAAGGCGAAGCAATGTTACTCAAAGGGGTGGCGCTGCACGACCCCGCAAGCGAGAACATGTTCGTTGATGGAGATACGAAGGAGGAGCCGAGAACTTCAACTGCGGGTGACACCGCGGATATGCCTAGACATGTCCGCAACCTTATCCGTTCATGCAGAGAACGCGGCTACATATTCGACATTGAAAACAACCTTACGAATATTGAACGTGATCATTACGCCTTCATCAACAAGGCAGACCTAGTCGTTCTTGATTACTACCTCACTCAAAGCGACGACGCACAGCATTCGCTTAAAATACTACAAAACCTTGCAATATCACCGCGATACAACCTTGTCATTGTTCACACCCACGAGAATAAATTTGATGTGGCTTCAGAGATTCTTTTTTCAATGCAAGGATGCAGCAAAAAAGCAATCAACTTCGACAGAATACAAAACAAAGAAGAAGCTATAGCGCAAATAAATAGCAATATATCACACATATTAGATAATAATAAAGCAGCAATAGACAAAATTTTTGAAATAACACAATGCAAAAATCCAGATATTGTAAGAAAATTCATCAACAACACGATTTGCGATTACTTCACAAGGACTCATACTGCGCTAGAAAATCTATCAATAAAGAGCAATATATCGACGACAACGACCCCATGGATTGCGACCCAGAATGCATTCATTGTTATCACAGAGAAGAAACCCGCAGATAATCAAACATTAAAAGACCTTATTGACGAACTAGCGCGCGCAATCTTGGATTTCAATCCGGGCATCATCACAACGACACTGCAAAAATGCATTAACATTTCAAAAGAAAATACATACAACATCCTTAAAGAGTCTTTTGCCACCACGGACATTCGCGCGGCAACTCTCTACTTGGCCGCAACCGAATATGATACGCTTCATGGACATCAAGACAGAAGCGCCATCCTGTCCCACAAGCTTGTGGGCATGCTTCTTGAGTCTGCGACTTCTGGCCTTGCACAACATGCAAGCGGCTACTGCGAGCGCCTGCTAGATGTTACATTTAACGCCCAAGCACTGAACAGAGCATCAAATTGCATACAATGTGAAGGTTCAACTTGCGACGAAAAAACACTTCATCTACATGCAAATTCCATCCTGTGCTCCGAACGAACAATACCCCACCGCCTTACAACTGGAAGCATATTTGAACATAGCGGGACGGCGTGGGTATGCGTAACTCCAGCCTGCGATCTAGCCAATATAAGCCCAGACAAAGCATCTTCAATGATTCATTTAGAAGCTATAAAGCTTGATAAGATTAACGATAATATTAAGCTTGCCGATTTAATGAAAGATACGGCTCGAGGAAATGGAATATTTATAACAAAAGGTAGTAATGTCACCGCATATAGTATTTACATTGGCAACAAAACAAGCATTTGTATCAACAATTTCCTCATTCAGGGAAGCGCCCTCCTTAAAGAAGGAAAAATCACGCTTTACAAAGTAGCCTTTGACCCCAAAAAAGGAGAAGCAAGAACCGTATCCGCTGAATACACTGTCATAGGGCAGCTGCGCCCGAATTATGCGAGCCGGCTCCTTGCCCACAAGGGTTCTTGGAAATCTCGCATAGGCGTTGATTTCATAAACCACCCATAGCAAAAGTGAACAGCTCCCCCTGCTCCCCCTGCTCCCCCTCGCCGCCGCGCAGCGCCTGCATGCGCCGGATGTACGCGCCCACGTCGAACTTGGAGCGTGCCCCGTTGTAGGTCATGGAGCGGATGGTGCCCTGCACGGGGCGTTCGCCCCACGGCCTGTCGTGCACCCCCCCTGCTGACCATGCGATGCCGGTGTAGCCGTTGCTGTCGCGGCCATCCAGAAAATAACGGTCGTTCAGGGTCACGGCGGTGCGCACGGCGTCTTCAGGCGTGGGCGACCACAGCAGGATCTGCTTGGCCCAGTACATGCGCAGGTAGCCGTGCATGCGCCCGGTGACCACCATTTCGATCTGGGCCGCGTTCCACAGCGGGTCCTCCGTGCGCGCGGCATCCAGTTGGGCATGGTCATACAGGGCCGGGCGCGGGTCGCCCCGGTGCTTGTCCAGGGTGGCGCGCGCCCAGTCGGGAAAACAGGTGACGGCGTCGTAGTCCTGCGCGTGCAGACAGAAATTGTCGGCCAGTTCACGCCGCACGATCAGTTCTTCCAGAAACGAAGCCCGGCAGTCGTCCGGCGCCTCTCCATGGGCCTGTGCCGCCAGCGCGGCCCGCTGGGCGGACAGCATGCCGAAATGCAGGTACGGCGACAGGCCGGACACGCCGTCTGCGTTGGGATCATTGCGCAGGTGGTAGCGGTGCAGACGGGCGCGGATGAAATCGTCCAGGGCGGCGCGGGCGGCGTCTTCTCCGGGGGCGATGTCCGGTATGCCCGGCAGCGGGCCGACCTCGGCCACGGTGCGGTCCACGGCCAGGTTGTCGCGCAGGGATGCCCAGTCAACCTCCGGGACGGGCAGCGTCCACGGTACGGACGGCGCGGAGGGCAGCGGGGGAAGGGGCGTCAGGAATTCCGGCAGCAGGCGATGGATTTTCGGGCGCAGGGTGCGGGCCGCGTATTCACGCTTGGGCGAGGCGACCCGACAGGGCACCACGTTGCGGCCATCCACCTCGTGCAGGGGGCAGAATCCGGCCAGCCCCCGCGCGGCGGATGCCAGCCACGCCCGCTTCACCCGCAGCACGTCGAAGTCGGTGACCACCAACGCGGCATGCACCGAGCGGGCATAGCCCACCACTTCTTCCGGCGGGTTGCCACGCAGCACCACCAGAGGGATGCCCGCCGCCGCCAGATGACGCCGGGTTTCCTCCATCCCGCGCAGCAGAAAGCCGAACTGGCGGATGGTGGCCCCCAGAAAGCTGCTGGCCAGGCACCACACCACGGCCAGCGGCGCGCCCAGCCGGGCGGCCTCGGCATGGGCGTGCTGCAGCGCCCAGTTGTCGCGGGCGCGGTGCTCGCGGTGCATCCAGTACAACACCGGCCCCCGCTCCGGACCGGTGCCCGGTGCCGGATGCGTGGCGGATCCGCCGTGCATGCCCACCACGCGGCGGGGATCCACGACCGATGAAAAGGCCAGCGGCGGGTGCGTGCCCAGCGGCGCCATGACATCCTCCTTGCCCCAAAGACCAGCCGACGGACGCGTGCCGCGCCTGTACCTGCCGGGCCGCCCGAACACCAGACCGTCTGGATAGGCCGATCAGGGCGCGGCGTCGTCAGGGCGGACAGGGCGGACAGGGCGGACAGGGCGTGCCGCGCAAACGGCTCAGCGGGTTTCCAGCGTTTCCATGCACGACTTGAGGTCGCAGATCATGTCCAGCACGTCCATGTTGTGGTTGACGCGCCAGTAGAACTCCTCGACCTCGAAGGGCTTGGTGAGAAAGTCGTTGGCCCCGTTCTTGAGAAACTGGGCGGTAAGCGGGCCGGACCCCACCGAAGACACCCCGATGATGGCCACGCGGTCCATCTTGTGGCGGCCACGCAGTTCGCGCACCAGTTCGATGCCGTCCATGTTGGGCATCTGGTAGTCGGTGATCACCAGGCGGGTATGCGGGTTCTGCTCGAACACGGTCATCGCTTCCACGCCGTCACCGGCCTCCAGCACACGAAAACGCTGCACTTCCAGTAGTTTCTTTATCTGGGCACGCTGGGTGCGCGAATCGTCCACCACCAGCACGGTGATGAACTGGTTCTTGAACACCCGCTCCAGGCTGGCCACCATGGGGTCCATGTCCTGGATGGATCCCTTGAAGAAGTAGTCCACCACGCGGCGCTCGATGAACCGGCGGCGGATTTCGTCGTTGAAGCTGGCGGTCAGCACGATGGACGGCACCTTCCAGGCCAGGCACAGGTCCACGGCCTCTCCGTCGGGGGCATCGGGCAGGTTCAGGTCGATGATCGCGATGAATATCTGCTGACCATGGTCGCGCAGCAGGGCCTCGGCCTCCTGCATGGTGTGGGCGATGAGCGTGTCGAATTGTGTAAGCGCCTGAATCTGCTTGCGGATGATCTTGGACTGCACGTTGCTGTCCTCGATGATCAGCACCGTGCGCGGCGCTTCTGCGGTCATGTTCATGCGGCCTCCCCAGCGCGTCGTCTGTCAGTGTGTCTCCCGATGCTACACGCTCGGCAGGGGGGGCGCAATGCCACACGGCCCGGATCGCACGAAAACGCAAGAAAAAAACCTTACGTTACGGCACGTTGCCACAACCAGTCATGGGGGTTTCCCCTGCCGACCGCAAGGGGCGGGCCATAAAGGCCAGGTGTGGGCAACAGGCGGGCAACGGGCAGAGGGGCAGGCGGTACGCCGGAAGGCCCGACAACGGGGAGAAGGTGTGAAGGGAACGCCGCGCGCGCCGGACCGTGCGGCAGCGCCACGCGCGGGCGGCCCTGCCTGTGGCGGCGGGCAGGGCATGCTTCCGGAACGGAAGCGCGGCCCGGTTCAGGCGGCGTGGACGCGGGAGAGCGAAGGAGGTCGGGCGGTCCGTCCCTACCGAACGCCCATGAACATCCGCGTGGCCAGCCAGTCCATGACCAGGGCCGGGTTCACCGGGCTGGGACTCAGGGACAGGGCCTCCTGCGCGGCGGCCAGGGCCTCGTCGCAGCGACGCAGCCGGGCCATATCCATGCGCTCGGCCAGCAGGCGGCCCAGCGGGTCTGCGGCGCGCCCGGCCAGCACGTCTGCCAGGGCGCGCTGGCAGTGCAGCACCACGGCGGCGGCAAGGGGGGCGTCCAGATCGCCCTTGCGGGAGGTGCGTTCCATCCAGCCGCCGCCGGTCTGGATGAATTCCACCAGCGCATCCAGCCAGTCGCGCACCGCCGGGGGCGGCGGGGCCGCATCGGTGGGCCAGGCCAGGGTAAGCACGAAGCTGCGCGACACCAGGGTGGGCAGCAGCCGTTCGCGCTGGGGGGCCAGCAGCACGAAGCAGGTGGTGGGGCGGGGTTCTTCCAGCGACTTCAGCAGGCCGTTGGCCGCCTCCACGCGGGTGTGGGCATCCACCAGCACCACCACGCGCCTGCGGCCCTCGCGCGGGGGTTCGCCCAAAAGGCCGCGCAGCGCGCGCACGTTCTCTATGGAAAAGGAACCTTCCTCGGCGCTGGGCTTGTTGCCGTCCAGCACCACGAGGTCGCGGTGGCCGCCCCCGGCCATGCGCAGGCACGACGGGCAGGCCAGGCAGGGGCGCGCATCGTCCGGACCATCATCCGGGGCCTCGCAGTTCAGCAGCGCCGCCCAGTACAGGGCCAGGGCCATGCGCTCCGGCGCGGTGCCGCCCTCTGCCAGCACCACCTGCGGCGGCGATGCGGCCAGCGCGTGCAGATGGCCCACAGTACGTTGATGCCGGGGGACCAGCAGCGGGGACACAACCTCGCGCGGGTCTTGCGGCGCGGGCGGGGCATCCGTGGCGGCGGCAGTGGCGCGACCGCGCTTGGGGGCAGTGGTGGTGTCGTTGGCCATGGTGGTTCCGATACTGGGTGATGCGTGTTCCGAACTGCCGGGCCATGCTACCCGAAGGCGCGGGGGGCCGTCCATGCCCGTTGTCGCCCCGGCCACGCGCGGGTGCGCATCCGCCACGCAAAAGGGGCGGCCCGCGCCGCCCCTTCCGAGTGGATATTCCGAACCGGGGCCTACCAGCCCCGGCTGATGGTCTGGTCGCGTTCCGGGCCCACGGACACGAGGCTCACGCGCACGCCGGTCAGCTCCTCGATGCGGGCGATGTAGGCGCGGGTGGGCGCGGGCAGGCTTTCCCAGGTGGTGCAGCCGGTGATGTCGTCATCCCAGCCGGGCATGGTCTCGTACACCGGGGTGACGTGGGCCATGCCGTTCTGCTCCTGCGGGGCCACGGTGATGGTGCCGCCCTGGTATTCGTAGGCGGTGCAGATCTTCAGTTCCTTCAGGCCCGACAGCACGTCCAGCTTGGTCAGGGCGATGTCGGTGGGGCCGTTCAGGCGCACGGCCTCGCGCAACACCACCGCGTCCAGCCAGCCGCAACGACGCTTGCGGCCCGTGGTGGCGCCGAATTCGTGCCCCTTCTGTTGCAGGTAGTCGCCCGTCTCGTTCAGCTGTTCGGTGGGGAAGGGCCCGGCGCCCACGCGGGTGGTGTACGCCTTGACGATGGCCACGATGCGGTCGAGCCTGGTGGGCGCGACGCCGCTGCCCGCAGAGGCATTGCCCGACACCGTGTTGGACGAGGTGACGAACGGATAGGTGCCGTGGTCGATGTCCAGGTGGGTGCCCTGGGCGCCTTCGAACATCACGTGCTGCCCCGCAGCCCAGGCCTCCTCGATCTCGGCGGTGACGTCGGCCAGGTGGGGCACCACGCGGGGAGCCACGGCCATGACTTCGTCGAACACCGCATCCACGGTCATGGCTTCGCCGCCGTACAGGCCGACCAGCAGGGCGTTCTTTTCCAGCAGCGCGGCCTCTATCTTGGCGCGCAGAAGTTCGGGCATGGCAAGGTCGGCGGCGCGGATGCCGATGCGCGACATCTTGTCCTCGTAGCAGGGGCCGATGCCCCGGCCCGTGGTGCCGATCTTGGATTCGTTGGTCTTGTGGCACTCGCGGGCCACGTCCAGCGCCTTGTGATAGGGCATGATCACGTGGGCCTTGCGGCTGATCATCAGCCGCGCCGGAGAAACGTCCACGTCCTTGTCGCGCAGGGTTTCCACCTCGCGGCAGAACACGGCGGGGTCGAGCACGACGCCGTTGCCGATGAGACATTTCTTGCCCGGATGCAGGATGCCCGAAGGGATGAGGTGCAGGATGTACTGCTTGTCGCCCACCAGCACGGTGTGCCCGGCGTTGTTGCCGCCCTGGAAGCGCACGATCACGTCGCACTTGCGGGTCAGCAGATCGACGATCTTGCCCTTGCCCTCATCGCCCCACTGGGCGCCCATCACGACCACGTTTGACATTTCCCACTCCTTGTGACATTGAGTGCCACCCTGCGGCTCCGGCTCTTGCCGATGGCGCGCAGAAAAGGCATCATGTCTTATCCCGTGACTTCTTGGAAGTCAACGGAACTGCTGCCGATACGACCCCGGCAGCACAAAATCGTCCGCACGCGGACATGCCGGAACCACCGGCGGGCCAAGGCCCACCGGGAAAATGGCGCTCCAGCGCCGTTCCGCGCAACGCCGCACAACCCACGGCCCGACGGCCACCTCCGCGCACGGAAGCACGGCCCGCCACAGGCGAACGCCCCTTCCGCACCCCCTCGAACGACAGGCCACCCGCGCATCCGGCCACCCGCTCTGCTCCGCCTCGCTGCTCTCCACCCGTCGGCCCACCGTACCGCATGCACAATCCTATCTTCACCACCCGGGAACGCTTCGCGCTGTTCGGCCTTGCCATTGCCCAGGCGTTCCTGCTGCTGCTTATCCTGCTGCCCGCGCCGCGCGATTCCGACGTGCTGCGCGTGGCCGCCCCTGCCCGCGAACGGGTGCTGACGCGCCTTTCGCCCTACGGCCCCGGCTTCGAACAGGAACTGCTGACCGCCTTCTGCGCCCGCTACGGCTACGAACTGCGCTGGGTGAAGGCCGACAACCACGACGAGGCGCTGCGCCTGGTGGCCGACGGCTACGCCGACGTGGCCGTGGGCTTCGGCACCGCGCCCGATGGCCGGAACGAAGACGGCGGAGATGGCGGCAACGGCGACAACTCCGGCGCGCCGAGTGAGCCGGAGGCCGCCAGCGCCACTGCCGAAACAGACGCCTCGCCCGGCCTCTCGCT